>NZ_JBEZZR010000016.1:0-111327 GCF_040639325.1 Actinoplanes sp. NPDC023936
CAAGCCCAACTCCTCGCCCTACTCAACATCGATCCCACCCGACCACGATGGCTATAACGGCAGTCCACAACCATGTGCGAAGTCCACGTCTAGCCATCATGGAGTCTTGCTTCGGTCCCGACCACCCGGTGGTCGTGGACGCCCGGAACGGACTGGCGTCGATCCGACGGTGATCGATCGTGGCCATCCCGGCAGGAGCGGCTTCACCCGTTGGGCGTATCGACGAGGGTGACTCGTGTGGAACTGTTGGTGAGGTGACGATCGAGGGCGCGTCGACGGAGTGGGACTTCTTCGTCTCGTACACGCAAGCTGATCGCTCCTGGGCTGAATGGATCGCGTGGGAGCTGGAGGAGAGCGGGCACCGGGTGCTCGTGCAGGCGTGGGACTTCGTGCCGGGCACCAGTTGGGTGCAGGGCATGCAGAACGGCGTCACCCGCGCGGCCCGGATGATCGCGGTGCTGTCGGAGGCCTACCTCACGTCGGTGTACGGGCAGGCCGAGTGGCAGGCGGTGTGGGGGACCGACCCGTCGGGGGACGGCCGGAAGCTGCTCACGGTCCGGGTCGAGGACTGTGCGCGGCCGGGACTGCTCGGGCCCGTGGTCGGGATCGACGTGTTCGGCGTCGCGGAGGCCACGGCGCGGAGCCGTCTGCGGGCGATGGTCTCGCGGGCCGTCGCCGGGCGGGCCAAGGCCGGTGAGAAGCCGCCGTTCCCGGTGTCGCAGCGGGCGATCCCGCACGGCGCCCGGTTCCCGGGAGCGTTGCCGCAGGTGTGGAACGTGGCGGCCCGGAACCCGAACTTCACCGGCCGCGCGTCCGCTCTGACGGCGCTTTCGGAGGAGCTCGCCACGGCCGGGACGATGACCGTGACCTCGGTGCGGGGCATGGGCGGCGTCGGCAAGACACAGCTCGCCAACGAGTACGCGCACCGGCACGCCACCGATTACGACCTGGTGTGGTGGATCGCGGCCGAGGAGCCGGCGCTGATCCCCGACCAGTTCGCCCGGCTCGCCGCCGCGCTCGGGATGGAGGCCGGGCAGGACGCCACCACGGTACGGCTTGAGGTTCACGAGCGGCTTCGAGACGTACCCGGATGGCTGTTGATCTTTGATAATGCCGACACCGTGGACGATATCCGGGTGTGGCTGCCGCCGGCCCTGCTGCCGCCGGGGGTGCCGGGGCATGTGCTGGTGACGACGCGCCGGGACGGGTTCGCCGCGCTCGGCGGGGTCTACGACCTGGATGTCGTCGACGAGGCGGAGGCGGTGCAGATCCTGCGGGCGCGGGTGCCGCAGATCGAGGATGAGGCGGCCGGGCAGATCGCGGAGGAGCTGGGGCGGCTGCCGCTGGCCTTGGAGCAGGCGTCGGCCTACATCACCCGGTCGCAGCTGCCGCCGGGGGAGTATCTGAGCCTGTTGCGGACCCGGGCGCAGGAACTGTACGGCCGGGGCCGGGTCGCGTCCCGCGCGGACACGGTCGCGACGCTGTGGACGCTGAGCTTCGACCGGGTCGCGGAGGACGAGCCGGCGGCGCTGCAGTTGCTCGCCATCTGTGCCTATCTGGCGCCGGTGCCGATTCCGCTCGATCTGTTCACCGGGCATCCGGATCGGCTTCCCGAGCCGCTGGCCGGGAAGGTGGGCGATCCGCTGGAGTTCACCGACGTGCTGGCCATCATCGTGGATTACTCCCTGGCCAAGCGTGAGCCGGAGGGGTTGGTGCTGCATCGGCTGGTGCAGGGGGCGTTGCGGTTGCGGTACCCGGCGGCGGTCTTCGCGAAGCCGGGTGAGGATCATCAGGAGCAACCGGCGGCCGGGCAGGACATGACCGCCTGATGGACATGCCCGATTTCAATCCGGTGGCGGTGGCCTTGGGCCTGCTCAGGGCCGACGCTCCGAAGGAGATCATGGGTGCGCCTGAGGCATGGCCGCGGTGGGACGTCCTTCTACCTCATGTGTTGGCGGCTACCGAGTATGTCAGCGAGAGTGGGCATGGCTCGGTTCCAGGCATCGAAGGTGCGGAGACTGCGCAGGACTGTGCGAGTCTGTTGAACTCTGCCGCTACCTATCTCCAGGTGTATGGGCGGCCCGGTGAGGCGCGCCCTCTGGCGGAACGAGCCCTGGCCATCGACGAGGCGCTCTTCGTCATTCGGCGAGTGGCGTGCGCGCCAGGAAAGAGCCGTCGGTACGGAACGGGGCGGAGCCGTCGGACTGGTCCACCCACAGCTCGTCGCCGCGGTGCCGCAGGAACCAGCCGGGATAATTCGACGCCTCCAGGCGCAGGGAACCGGCTATCTCGCCGGGCTGCGGGCAGAACGTGGCGTCCCCCCGGAACAGCGGCGTGTCCTCGGCCCCGTCCGCGCGCACCCGCCACGACGCGTGGCGCAGGTAGCGTCCGTCGGACACCCGGAACGAGAAGCACTCCGCGTCGGCCAGCCCGGCGACCACCTCGAACGTCGCCTGCCGCCGTGCCGTGACGGTGTTGCCGGGGCCGACAGCGGTGAGCACACCGAGGTCCCCGGCGACGGTGGCGTAGCGTCCGGACGAGTTCGCCGACTCCAGTGACACGGCGCCGAGCCGCAGCAGCGCGCCACCACCGGACGGCGCGGGCACGCCGGCCGGCGATGTGGACGCGGTGCCAGGCGTCGTGGGCGCGCCGGCACCCGGTGTCACGGAAAAGCCGGCACCCGGTGTCCCGGAGGAGCCGGCCTGAGGCGTCACGGAGGAGCCGGTGCCCGCTGAGGCGAACGTGCCCCTCCCCGGCGTGGTGGCCGGCGCCGGAATCGCGATGGTCGCCGGGTCGCCGCCCGGCGGCCGGTTCAGCGCGACCGCGCCGGCGGTCGCGGCGACCGTCAGGGCTCCCGCCGCGACAGTGGCCACCACCGGATGGGCCGCCGCCAGCGGCAGGAGCTGCCCGAACACCCCGGCTTTACCCGCCGCAGCGGCCCCGCCGGACAGAGCCGCGGCGTTGCCGGACAGAGCCGCGGCGTTGCCGGACACAGCCCCAGAAGTGCCCGACAATGCCCCGGCACTGCCAGCCAACGCCGCAGCCCCACCCCCTGCCGCACCACCACCAGTGCCGTGCGCCAGGATCGCCGCGGCCACCCCGGCCGGCACCGGTAGCAGCACCACGCTCGGCAGCAGCCGCTCCACCGCCACCAGCTCACCGGCAGCCCGCCCGCAGACCGCACACCCGCGCACGTGCCGCCCCAGGCGCTTACGCCATCGCGGGCTCCGCACCCCGTCCCAGCCCACCAGCTCCGCGTCCAGCCGCGAACACCGGGGACGAACGTCCAGCGCCCCTTCGAGAGTCCGGCCCAGATCGAGCTGCGCCCGCATCCGCTGAATCCGGACACCCGCGTGAATCACCGAGATCCCCAGGGCCCCGGCCAGCTCGGCACGCGACAGCCGTCCGGCCACCTCGAGCCACCACAGCGACAGCAGCTCCCGGTCGCCCGGATCGAGCCAGAGCCCGGCCCGCCGCGCCTGGCGGCGCTGCGCGGACAACTCCACGCGCAGCTGGGTGACGCCCTCGAAGGCCGCGTCCGCCACCGGCAGGGCCTCGTCGAGCGGCGCGGTCAGCCCGGCCGACCGGTCCGCCCGCCGCTGGGCGGTGCCGACCTGGCGTACCGCGATCGCCGCGAGCCAGGAACGGAAGCTCTCCGGCGTCCGCAGCGACCCGAGCTGCCGCACCGCGCGCAGCATGATGTCCTGCACGACGTCGTCGACGTCGGGGTGATCGTCCAGGCCTTGCCGCACGATCGCGTAGACCATCGGCAGGTGCGCCGACACGAGGTCGTCCAGGGCGCCGCGATCGCCGGCTTGAGCGGCCCGGACCAAGCCGGCTGCTCGCATACCCGAGAAATATAGAGCGACGTCAGGGTCGCGGCGTCAGAAGGGTGATCCGGTTCGCCCCGAGCTCGGTCACGTAGAGGTTGCCGGTCGCCAGATCCTCGGTGACGTCCAGCGGCTGGCTGAAACCGGTCAGGCCGGGCAGCCCGGTGACCCGGTTGCTGAGCGCGCCCGACGGCGCCACGTCGAAGGTCTGGATGTCCTGCCCGGCGGAGTAGCGCACCACCAGGAGCTTGCCGTCCAGGGCGCCACCGAACGCGGCGCCCCGATACTCGATCACCCCGTTGGCGGAGGCGTGCAGACCGGCGTCGTACGTGCCGGCCAGGTCGAAGCCGGGGTCCGGCCGGGTGCCCGCCGGGTAGGCCGGCACCTCGAACGGGTCGGCCGCGGACGTCGGGTTCCCGCCGGCCAGGACCCATTCGCAGCGCGCCGGGTTGGGATGGCCGTAGTAGCGGCCGGGCTTCACGTCGAAGACGTAGTCGGTCTCGGCGGTGGGCACCCCGGTCAGCGCGGGCACCGCCGGTCCGGTGTAGCCGCGCCGGGCACAGGCGGCGGGCAGCGGCGCCGGGGTCGCCGGGGTGTTGCCGCCGGCCGCGGAGCCGTTGGTCGGGGCGTAGAGATGGCCGTTGCGGTGCCAGACCAGGTCGTAGGCGTTGCGCACCCCGGTGGCGTACGGGGTGAGCGGCGCGCCGGTGGCGTAGGGGTCGTAGGTGCCGCCGCCCGACGTCCGCACGTCCAGCGGCAGCGTGGCCGGCAACCGGGCGAGGTCGAGCCGCAGGATCGCCGCGCTGAGCAGCTGTTCCGGACGGTTTCCCCAGGTGGAGTCGGGGGCGCCCATGGCGTTGTTGGCGCCCTGGCTCAGGTAGACCGCGCCGTCCGGCCCGAACGCGAGCGAGTTGGTCTCGTGGTCCTTCACCGAGCGCGGCAGACCGGTCACCACCGGCGTGTAGGTGCTGTAGCCGGGTCCGCTGAGCCGGCCGACGCGACCCGACCAGTCGGGCACGTTCAGCGGTCCGACGTACTGATAGTTGTCGGTCACCCACAGGTCCGACGACCCCGGGGCGAAAGCCATTCCGATCACGGTACGGGCGGGAGCGCCGGGCAGCCCGAGAGCGGCGGCGTTGTCCCGTACCGCGGTGATGATCGCCGGAGTGCCGAGCGTGCCGTTCGCGTTGATCGGGAAGCGGAAGATCCGCCCGTCCAGGGTGCCCGCCCAGAGCCGCCCGTCCGGGCCGGTGACCACGGTGGTGAACGCGGCGCCGGTGGCCACGCCGACGGTCTTGCCGAACGCGATCGGCCCGCCGGTCCCGCCGCCGCTGCCGGTGGTGAAGACGATCGAGTACGGGGCGAACGCCCGCCCGGTCACGTCCCGCACACCGCTGGTCAGCGTGAAGCGGTAGGCCGTGTTCGCGGCGAGCGGAGCCGTGGGGGAGAGGTTGACGACGTCCCCGCCGCCACTGGTGATCACGGTGGCCGGGACCGGCGTCGCGTCGCTGAGCCGGGTCAGCGTCACCGTCGACGCTGTCAGCGACGACGCGGCCACTCCGCCGCCGGGCAGGACCAGATCCTCGACCACACTGGACGTGGTGGGGACGGCGGTCGCCAGATTCGGGGGCGTGCTCACCCGTACCCCCGGAATGCTGCCCCACGCGGGCACCGAGACGATGTCGATGTAGTTGAACTTGGTGTTGGTCCCGCCGGACGGCGTCAGCGTCAGCTTGCCGTCGGTGACGCGAACCGTCCGGGTCGCGGTGGCGTGCCGCGCGGCGGCCGTCGGCACGAAGGCCGCGATCGCGTTCTGGTCCTCGACGTTCGCCCAGTGCACGCTGTTCAGTGCCGTTCCCGCGTCACCCACGGTGACGGTCACCGTGTAGAGGCCGGCCGGCACCGCGGCCTCCCACGCGCCCGGCGTCGGCGTCCCGGCCGAGCCGGCCGGAAGCTGCGCGTGCATCAGCGTGGCGAGACGGACGTCGTTCTGTCCGGCTGCGGGATTCCGGTTGCGGCCGTTTCCGGTCAGATCCACGGGGGTACGCCCGCCGAGGTCCACCCACCCGTATCCGCGATTCCCGGTGTACGCCTCCCCGGAGTCCCGCACGTATCCGGCCGGTGGAGCCGTCGCCGGATCCGAGAAATTGACCTTCCGCGTGAAGGCCGCCGGGGTGGCCGTGACCGTGTTCGACTGACCTTGCGCGTCCCGGATCTGGTAGCTGTAGGCCGTGCCGTTGGCCACGCCGGTGTCCAGATAGGACGTCTTGTCGGTGCTGGCCAGGACGGCGCCGTTACGCACGATCTGGAAACCGCCGGAGCTGCCGGTCCAGGTCAGCGCCACCTGCCGGTCACTCGCGGTGGCGGTCAGCGCGGCCGGCGCGGCGGAGCTGGCCGGCTGGAAGTTGATCGCGGCGACGGGCGTGACGGCGGCCCGGGCCGGTGTGGCCGGCACGAGCGCGGCGAGAGGCAGGAGGGCGACGGCGACTGTCCGAACTCGACGGAGCATGACGACAAGGTGACACACCGTACCCGTATCGAGGTTGTCGGATATCCGTCGCCGAGACCGCCGAAAGTTTCGGAGGCGGCTTTCCGATTGTTTCGGAGCCTCCGCTGTGGTGCTCATTCCGCCGGTGGCATCCCGCTCGAAGAGCAGCTGCTGGCCACGGCTTTCGACGTCGTCGCCGAGCGAAGATCAACTTCGATATTTCCGAAAGATGTCCGGAAGTTGTTGACAGGATGACGCGCGCCGGGCCACGATCGCGCAATGACCGGCCTCGATGGCTGATTCCCCGCCAGCCCATCCCCGTCAGGGAGGAACCGCTCACATGACCCCAGAACTCGCCCACCGCAAACCCGGGCGGCGCAACCGCATCCGCCTGTTCACCGCGGCCGCCTGCGCCGCCGTGATGGCGCTCGCCGGCCTGGCTTTCACCGGCGTCGCGCACGCCGAGGCGGACCGGACCGTCAGCTCCAACACCACCGGCACCCACAACGGCTACTACTTCTCGTTCTGGAAGGACAGCGGCGACGCGAGCATGACGCTGCTCGCCGACGGGCGGTACACCAGCCGCTGGAACAACAGCACGAACAACTGGGTCGGCGGCAAGGGCTGGGCCACCGGCACGCGCCGGACGGTGACCTACTCGGGCACCTACAACCCGGGCAACAACAACACCTACCTGGCCCTGTACGGATGGACCCGCAACCCGCTGATCGAGTACTACGTCGTCGAGAACTTCGGCAGCTACAACCCGAGCAGCGGCGCGCAGCGGCTGGGCACCGTCACCACCGACGGCGGCACCTACGACATCCTGCGCAGCCAACGGGTCAACCAGCCCTCGATCGACGGCATCCAGACGTTCTACCAGTACTGGAGCGTCCGCCAGCAGAAGCGCTCCAGCGGCACGATCACCACCGCGAACCACTTCGACGCCTGGGCGCGGGCCGGCCTGAACCTGGGCACCAACCACAGCTACCAGGTGATGGCGACCGAGGGTTACCAGAGCAGCGGCAGCTCGGACATCACCGTCCGCGAGGGCACCGGCCCGACGAACCCGACCAGCCCGACCCCCGGCAACCCCGGCAGCAACTGCACCGCGGTGCTCTCCGCGGGGCAGCAGTTCGGTGACCGGTTCAACCTCAACGTCGCGGTCAGCGGCACCAGCAGCTGGACCGTCACGCTCAACCTGAACGGCGGCCAGAGCATCCAGAACAGCTGGAACGCCAGCGTGACGGGTACGAGCGGGAGCGTCACCGCCCGGCCGAACGGCAACGGCAACAACTTCGGCGTGACGATCATGGCGAACGGCAACTGGACCTGGCCGACGGTCACCTGCCGGACCAGTTAGCCGGCGCCGGCGCGTTGGCCGGCACCTACGCGTTGGCCGGCACCTACGCGTTGGCCGGTGCGGTGCACCCGGTCCCGTCGCGGGAACGGGTGCACCGTCGCTGGGCCGGTCATCGGGGTCAGGGCCGGCTGAACAGGGCGAGCAGGGCGTTCAGGATCGCGGACAGCGCCCCGGCGCCCGGGTTCTGGTCGAGCAGGCGGGCGACCGGCCACGATCGTCACCCCGCGTGCCGCCATCCGGGGTAAAGCCGGCGCTTTCCGGAAAGTCGCGGACGCCCCATGCCCCACAGGATGACGCGAAGCGCGAACGCTCCACCGTCGCGGTGACCCATCGTCACGTGTGCGGTGCGGCTCACGGCAGCCACCGAGAATTGACTGCCCATTAGTCGCCGGCTGATGCAAGCGCGAAGAAAGACCCGATTGCTGTCGATCTCCACGGTCTCGATAATCGGTCCAACGATGCGAACCCGGACCTCACCGCCCACCCTGATCGTCATCCTCACCGCTGCCGTCCTTCTCCCCGCCGCGGTCAACGTGGCGACCGGCGCCCTGCCCGACGACTGGCGCCCCTGGCTCTGGCTGGCCTGGCCGCTCGCCGCCGCCCTCGCCGTCCCGGTCGTGATCGCCGAGCTGCGCCGGTCGAAGCGGCCGGTGATCGACACGACCGAGACGCCGGCTGAGACCGGCGTCGCCGACACGACGTGGAACATGCCGCAGCCGCTGCCCACGTTCCGCGAGCGTGAGTCGATCCTGGACGACATCGCGCGGTTCGTGGCGAAGAACGACGGTCCGGTCGTCCTCACCGGCATGGCGGGCGTCGGCAAGACGCAGATCGCCGCGCGATACGCGGCACGGCACCGGCAGGAGTTCGAGATCGGCTGGTGGGTGCCGGCGGACACCCGGGTCGCGATGATCGCCTCGCTCGCGCAGCTGGCGGACCGGCTCCGCGTCGGCGACGAGGACCAGGAGGAAGCCGCCCGCAAGGCGTTGCGCAGCCTCGAGAGCCGGGGGCGCTGGCTGCTCGTCTTCGACAACGTCACCGAGGAGCGCGACCTGACCGGGCTGGTCCCGGCCGGGGTCGGCCATGTGCTGATGACCTCACGGGACCCCAACCAGCAGCGGCTCGGCACGGTCATCGAGGTGCCGACGTTCGACGACGCGACGGCCGTGCGCTTCCTGGTGGAGCGGACCGGCAGCGCCGACCGGGACGCCGCCGCCGAGCTGGCCGCGGAGCTCGGCGGGCTGCCGCTGGCACTGGAGCAGGCGGCGGCGTACTGCACGAGCGCGGTCGTCACCCTCGCCGACTACCTGCCCCGGTACCGGGAGGACCACGACCACCTGCTGCGGATGGGGCTGCCGGACGACCGGCTCACCGCCGGGGCCACCCTGGCGCTCGCCATCCGGCAGGCCGCCCATCGCGACCGGGCGGCGATCCAGCTGTTGCGACTCTGCTCGTTCCTGGCGTCGAGCACCGGCATCCCGCGCTGGCTCTACGACTCGCACCCGGAGCTGCTGCCGTCGCCGCTCGGCGCCACGGCGGCGAAGCGGCTCGACCTCGACCGGGCCATCACGGTGCTCGTCACGCTCTCCCTGGTGCAGCGGGAGGGCTGGATGCTCCGGATCCACCCGGTGGTCCAGGACGTCACCCGCGACCAGCTCTCCGAGGACGACCGCGGCGGGACGCTCAACCGGGCCATGCAGAGCTGGCTCCCGCTCGCCGGCACCGACCACGCCGGCGGCCGCGAGCGGTGGATCCTGCTCAGCGCGGAGGTGATCGGCGCCGCGCTGCCCGCCGACCCGGCCGACGCGGCGGGCTGGGACCGGTGGGTGGTGGCGCTGCCGCACGCCCTGCGCGTCCTGCGGCACGCGGACGGCATCGTGGCCGGTCCGACCGCCGCGCTGCGCCACCGGATCGGCGCCTACCTGCTGCACCGTGCCGAGTTCGCGCTCGCCACCGACATGCTCGAGGCGGCCATCACCGAACTGACCGAGGTGCGCGGCGCCGGCCATCCGGACACGCTGACCGCCCGCAACGACCGGGCCCGGGTGCTCGTCGAGGTGGGCAGGCTCGCCGACGGCGCGGCCGCGCACGAGGAGGTGAGCGCGGCCCGGCTGCGCGCCCTCGGCCCCGAGCACCGCGACACGCTGATCTCGATGAACAACGTGGCCTTCGCCTGGGCCCGGCTGGGCCGCCTGGACGACGCGCGGGCGCTGCACGAGCGGACCCTGCGGATCCGGCAGCGCGTGGTCGGCCCGGAGCATCCGGACACGCTGATCTCGATGGGCAATCTCGCGCTGGTGCTCGCCGAGCAGGGCCGGTTCGCCCGGGCCCGGGAACTCCACGAGCACAGTCTGGAGATGCGCCGCGCGGTGCTCGGCGACAAGCATCCCGTGGTCCTCGAATCGGCCAACAACCTGGCGATCGTGGTGAGCGACATGGGCGATCTGGATCTGGCACGCCACCTTCACGAGCAAACCCTTGCGGTACGCCGTGACCTGCTCGGCGAGCACCATCCGGACACCCTGATGTCGGTCAACAACCTGGCGTTCGTGCTGGCGCGGCAGGGTGACCTGGACGCGGCTCGGGAGCTGCACGAGCAGACCCTCGCCGCGCGCCGCCGGGTCTCCGGGCCGGAGCACCCGCACACGCTGATCACGATGAACAACCTGGCGCTGGTGCTCGCCGCTCAGGGACGGTGGGCCGAGGCGGAAGCACTGCACCGGGAGACGCTCGCGGTGCGGCAGCGGATCCTCGGGCCGGAGCACCCGTACTGCCTGCACTCGCAGAACAACCTCGCGATCGTCCTGGCCGCCCGTGGCCACCTGACGGACGCCGCCCGGATGGCCGAGGAGACCTTGGGGGTACGGCGGCGGCTGCTCGGCCCGGACCACCCGCACACCCTCAACTCGATGAACAACCTGGCCCTGATCCGCGCCGCGCAGGGAGAGCTGGACCAGGCACGGGACCTGGTCACCCGTACCCTCGAAGTGCGCCGCAGGCTGCTCGGCCCGGACCACCCGGACACCCGGCGCTCTCGGCAGAACCTGGACCGGCTGGAGGCCGCGGGGGTCACCGCCGATCTGATCGCCGAGCCGACGTGATCGACGCGCCCGTCACGCGTACGGATTGAAGGGGATCGCGGCCGGCTTGGCCGCGCTGAGCAGGCTTTCGAACGAGCCGTCCTTGATCTTGATGGTGGCCGCGCCGAAGTCGGCCGTCATCAGCCTGGTGCGCAGCTCGGCGCTGGGCCAGCCGTTCCAGCCGACGAGCGGCGGGTAACGCCAGTTGTGGTAGTGGTTCTCCGGCGGCTCGTCGCCCGCGGAGGCGAGCCGGAAGAAGTGCGTGGACGCGCCGTCCTTGTGGTAGACGACCTCGGGGTGGCTGCCGTCGAAGCGCACCTGCGACCGGGTGTAGGTCTTCTGCGAGCCGTGCTGCGTCGTGCTCACGTATTCGACCTGGTTGGAGGCCTGGTTGACCCAGGAGACGACGTGTTCCCAGTCGTGCCGGTGTCCGCCGAGCCCGCTGCCGGCGACGGCCTGATCCTTCTCGAAGTAACTGGCGTAGACGATCGCGCACCAGCCGCTGTCGCACTTCGACCGGGCATAGGTCTGTGAGTTGTCCAGATCGGACTGGTCGCGGCAGCTGCCGTTGACCGCGCCGGTGGTCTTGAGCCCGCCGTTGAGCGTGCCGTCCGGGCCGATCGCCGGCGTCGCGTAGCAGCCGTCGGTGTCGTAGTCGTAGGCCGGGGAGAACGACTGCTCGTACCCGCCCGCGTTCTGCGGGAGGTTCGGCGGCGGCGCGGCGAAGGCCGGGGTGGCCGAGGCCGCGAGGAGGAGGACGGCGAGGCCGGTGGTGGCCCCGATCCGGGCAAGGGGGCGGCTGCGACGCATAAGTCGTCGACCCTTCGTGTCATCACGCCATCGGGGCTGGCGGCTCGCAGCGATCCTCACTCGAAGAATAGGAAACGGTCAATAGACGCGAAGGGAAGATCAGGCGAAGCGCCGACGGTACGAACTCGGCGTCGTCGCGTAGGCCGCGGCGAACCGCTGCCGGAACGTCACCACGCTCGCGAAACCGCACTCCGCGGCGACCTGCTCGACCGGCAGCGCGGTCGTCTCCAGCAGGGTGCGGGCGCGGTCCAGTCGCCGGGAGAGCAGCCAGTGCGCCGGTGTCGTCCCGGTGGCGCGGCGGAAGTGCCGGGAGAAGTTGCGCGGGCTCATCCGGGCCTGCTCGGCGAGCTGCTCGACGTGTAATGGGCGGCGCAGGTTCGCCAGGGCCCAGGAGGTGGCCCGGCCGATCGGGTCGGTGTCGTCGGCGGCCGGCACCGGGGTTTCGATGTACTGCGCCTGGTCGCCCTCCCGGTGCGGGGCGATGACCAGGCGCCGGGCGACGGAGGCCGCGGCGGCCGCGCCGAGCCGCCGGCGGACCAGGTGCAGGCAGGCGTCCAGCCCGGACGCGGTGCCGGCCGAGGTGAGCACGTCGCCGTGGTCGATGTAGAGCGCCGACGGATCGACGGTCACCGACGGGTGGTCGTCGGCGAGCCGGCGGGTGGCCGCCCAGTGGGTGGCGGCGGTGCGCCCGAGCAGGATGCCGCTGGCCACCACCGGGTACGCCCCGAGGCAGAGCCCGACCACGACGGTGCCCCGTGCGTGCGCCGCCCGGATCAGCTCGGTGAACTCCTCGCCGGGGGCGGGCAGGTGATCCGGCCAGGACGGGATGACCAGGATGTCCGCGTCGTCGACGGCCTCGGCGCCGGCGAGCAGGCTCAGCGCGACGCCCTCGGCGGTGGTGACCGGCTCGCCTCCGGTGCTCCACACGACGGTGTGCCAGCCGGGGCCGGGTCCGGGCTCGGCGGCCTCGTTTCCGTGCTGGATGGCCTCGTTCGCGTGCTTGGCAGCCTCGTTTCCGTGCTCGATGGCCTCGTCTGCGTGCTTGATGGCCTCGTTTGCGTGCCCGATGGCCTCGTTTCCGTGCTTGGCGGCCTCGTTGAAGACGAGCAGCGGCGTCGCGAGATGGAACATGCTCATCCCGGCGAAGGCGTGGATCGCGATCCGCACAGCTTGTCTCGATTCCATCGGTAGGCGGCTTCTCTGCCACTCACGGTACCGCCCGATGCCGTCGCAGAGTGGTGGCATGACAACAACGCCGAACCGCGCCCTGGTGATCATTGACGTGCAGAACGAGTACTTCGACGGGCCGCTGCGCATCGAGTACCCGTCCCGTGACAAGAGCCTGGCCCGCATCCTGGAAGCGGCCGAGACCGCCCGCCGCGCGGGCATCCCGGTCGTCGTCGTGCGGCACGAGGCGCCGGAGGGCTCGCCGGTCTTCGCGGCCGGCTCGCCCGGCTGGCAGCTGCACGAGGCCGTCGCCGCGCTGGGCGGCGAGCCGGTCGTCAAGAACTACTCGAGCGTCTTCGCCGGGACCGGGCTGGAGGCCCGGTTGCGCGACCAGGGCGTCGACACCGTCACGTTCGTCGGCTTCATGACCAACAACTGCGTGCTGGCGTCCGCCGCCGCGGCCGAGCCGCTCGGGTTCGCCGTCGAGGTGCTCAGCGACGCCACCGGGGCGATCAACCTGTCCAACGAGGCGGGCAGCGTCACCGCGCAGCAGGTCCACGAGACCCTGATGGCGCTGCTGCACTCGAACTTCGCCGCCGTCGCCGACACCGCCGCGTGGACGGCCGCGGTCGACGCCGGCACGGCCCTGCCCGGGAGCAACCTGGTGGTGTCGGCCACGGCGGGACGCTGAGCCTGTCGCCGCTGGATGCTTTGATCTTGGACGGTCGTGGCCGCGCTCGCCGCAATCGTGCCGGGGGCGTCGGGTAGCGTGGTGCCGGGGTTCTGGCTGTCCGGCTCCGCACACGATCACCGAGGAGCTCGCATGGCACCCGACGACATCTCGCGCGCCGAGGCCGACCGCCTTCGCCGACTCGACGGCCCGGCCCGGGCGGCTCACACGTTCGACGTGCTGGCCGACCGGGGCGTGCTGTGGGTCTGGGGTGACGAGGACGAGGTGCTGTTCACCGAGGACGCGAAACGTCGCACGATGCTGCCGATCTGGCCGCACGCGGCGGTGGCCCGGCTGGAGCACGATGGCGAGGTCGACGGCGAGCGCCCCATGAAGATCCCGGTGAAGGTGTTCCTCACGGAGTGGCTGCCGCAGCTCGCGGAGGACGACGCCGACATCTCGGTCTTCCCGGTCGAGGAGCGCGGCGCCGCCGTGCTCACCGTCGAGGAGTTCCGCGCCCGGATGAGGTGACCGCGGGGATTCGCTGGTCGTCCTCGTCGCGGTCCTCGCGCTGGTCCAGCCCGTCTTGCTGGTCCAGCCCGTCTTGCTGGTCCAGCTGGTCTTGCTGGTCCAGCTGGTCTTGCTCGTCCAGCTGGTCTTGCTGGTTTTGCGGGTCTCGCTGGTTCGCCGCGGGCCGCGTGCGGGCTCGTTGGGTGGCCACCACGCAGCCGAGCACCACGATCGCCGCCACCAGGGATCCGGGGCTGACCGCCTCGCCGAGCAGCAGCGCGGACCAAGCGAGCGTGACCAGCGGCTGGATCAGCTGGATCTGACCGACCTTGGCGATGCCGCCGCGGGCCAGCCCGGCGTACCACGCGAAGAACCCGAGGAACATCGAGATCACCGTGAGGTAGCCGAACGCGGCCCAGCCGGCCACGCCGGCATGCGGGGGAGCGGCCAGGGCGGCGATCACGGTCACCGGAACGGTCACCGGAAGCGCCACGATCAAAGCCCAGCAGATGGTACGGGCACCGCCCAGCTCCCGGGACAACGCGCCACCCTCGGCGTACCCGAGTCCGCAAAGGATCACCGCGGCGAGCAGGAACAGGTCGGCCGGCGAGAGCGCGCCGTGCACCGTGCCACTGGCGACCAGGAACGTCAGCACCACCGCGAGCCCGCCGAGGCTGGCCAGCCAGAACAGGGCCGGCGGCCGCTCGCCGGCGCGCAGCACCGCGAAGACGGCGGTCATCGCCGGCAGCATGGTGATCACGACTGCGCCGTGCGCCGACGTGGACGTGGTGAGCGCCAGCGAGGTGAAGAGCGGGAAGCCGACGACGACGCCGAGCGCGACGACGACGAGGCGGCGCCACTGCCGGGGCGTCGGTGTCACGGCCCCGGTTAGCCGGAGATAGCCCCAGGCCAGCGCGGCAGCGCCGACCGCGCGGCCGAAGGCGACGAACCAGGGGTCGAGATCGGCCACCGCGACCCGGGTGAACGGCAGGGACAGGCTGAACGCCAGGACCCCGAGTGCCCCGAGGAGCAACCCCGCCGTTACCGTCTTTTCCTCAGTAGCGCTACTCTGTGCTCTCATGGAGTACGGTAACGCAGCTGATCGTGTTATCCAAGATCTTCGGCGAGTGGTGGCCGTCTCGCCGCCCGGCGCCCGGCTCGCGTCGGTGCGCGAGCTGACCGCCCGGCACCAGGCGTCCCCGGTCACGGTCGCCGCCGCCATCCGCCAACTGGTGGTGGAAGGCCTGGTCGAGACGCGAAACGGCCGCGGCACGTTCGTGGCCGCCCGCCCGGAGCGGTCCCGCACCCCCGACCTGTCCTGGCAGACGGTCGCCCTCGGCCCGGCCCGCTCCGGCGAACACGAGATGCAAGCGTTACTGGCGTTACCGCCATCTGGTGCCATCTCCCTCAGTAGCGGTTACCTCGACACCGACCTGCAGCCGGCCGCCGCGCTCGGCGCCGCGCTGGCCCGGGCGGCCCGCCAGCCGGCGTCCTGGCAACGCGGGCCGGCCGAGGGCCGGGAGGACCTGCGCGCCTGGTTCGCCCGCGAGGCCGGCGGTGGCCTGCGCGCCGAGGACATGGTGATCTGCCCCGGCGGTCAGGCGGCGCTGTCCACGGCGCTGCGCGCGTTGACCGTGCCCGGCGACACCGTGCTGGTGGAGTCGCCCACCTATCTGGGCGCCCTCGCCGCGGCCCGGGCGGCCGGCCTGCGCGTGGTGCCGGTCCCGGCCGACGAGGACGGTGTGCGCCCCGATCAGCTGGCCGCGGCGTTCGCGCGTACTCAGGCAAGGCTCTTCTACTGCCAGCCCCTCTACGCGAATCCGACGGGCGCTAGCCTGGCGGCGCCCCGCCGGGCCGCGATCGCCGAGACGGTACGCGCCGCCGCCGCCTTCCTCATCGAGGACGACTACGCCCGCGACCTGACGATGGAGACGGCGCCGCCACCGCCCCTCGCTGCCGACGACCCGGACGGCCACGTCGTCTACCTCCGTTCCCTCACCAAGCCGGCCGCCCCCGGCCTGCGTGTCGCTGCCATCGGCGCCCGCGGACCGGCGGGCGCCCGCCTGCGTGCGGCCCGCCTGCTCGACGACTTCTTCGTCTCCGGCCCGCTGCAGCAGGCCACCTGCGAGTTCGTCTCCTCCCCGGCCTGGACCCGGCACCGCAGCACCCTGCGCACCGCACTCCGCGCCCGCCGCGACGCCCTGCTGTCGGCGCTGTCCCGTCACCTCCCCGACCTGGTCCCGCCCCGCGTCCCCCGGGGTGGCCTGCACCTGTGGGCGCCCCTGCCCGGCGGGGTCGACGACACCGCCCTGGCCGCCGCCGCGGCCGCCCACGGGGTGATCGTCTTCCCGGGCCGTCCGTGGTTCGCCGCCGAGCCGTCAGGCCCGTATCTGCGGCTGACGTTCGCCGCCAGCCCACCGGAGCTGATGGACGAGGCCGTCCGCCGGTTGGCGCGCGCGTTCTGACGGTCCCGCCCGCTCGCCAGGCCTGCCCCTGCCCGGGAAGTGGGTGCCGGTCAGTGGAGGCTTTCCGCCAGGCAGCGGGCGCTGGTCAGTGGAGGCTTTCCGCCAGGCAGCGGGCGCCGGTCAGCGGAGGCTCTCGGCCAGGAAGTCGAACGCCTCCGGGATCAGCGTGGACCAATATCCGAAGTTGTGCTCACCCGGTCCGAACCCGCCGGCCCGTGGGGGGACCGGCAACGTCGCCCACAGCTCACGCACGTTCTCGTACAGATCGTCTCCCTTCCCGCACCACAACCCGACAGGAGTCCGGCCGACCCGGTCCAAGCCGTCGAAGACCACGTCCCCCGGCGTGACCGCGGGAGAGAACGCCGCCACCGAACGGACGAAACCGGGGAACGTCGACGCCAGCAGCAACGACCCCGAACCACCCATCGACCAGCCCCACGCGGCGAGCCGGCCGGTGTCGAAGCCACGTTCCGCGCACCACGCCGGCATCTCCTGCCGGACCATCCACTGCGGGTCGTCGCCGCCGCGTGGCCGCCACGCCAGACGGTCACCGCTGGCGCCGGCCAGCACGAACGGTGGCGCGCCGCGGCGTACCGCATCGGTCAGGAATCGGCCCAGACCGAGCGCGGAGAAATCCGCCGGGCGTTTCGCGCCGCCGTGCAGCACCAGGCACACCGGCAACCCGCGCCCGTCGCCGTGACCCGCCGGAACGGCCGTCCAGAAGTCCACGATCCGGCCGCGTGCGGCCGAGAATCGCTGCTCGAGACGTTCGTCACCGGCCGGCGACGAGGGCAGGACCGGTTCACGGTCCGGCCGGATCCACGTGCAGCCATTCAGCGCGGTCGTCAGCAGGGGTCCGGTCACCAGCAGCGATCCGGCCGTCAGGAGGGTTCGTCGTCGCACATCTGACCAACGGCTGACATGCTGTCCGGATGTCCGTCATTCATCAGCCACTGCGTGAGCAGATGGAGGCTTTCGTCGACGAACACCGCCGCGCCCTCGCCGACAGCCTCGACGGCCTCACCGAGGAGCAGGCCCGCCGGCGGCTGGTGCCGTCGAAAACCACGCTGCTCGGCCTGGTCAAGCACGCCACGATGGTGGAGAGGGTGTGGTTCGACGAGGCCGTCACCGGCCGCTCCCGAGCCGACATCGGGATCCCGGAGACACCGGACGAGTCGTTCATCCTGGTCGCATCCGACACGATCGAGAGCGTGCGGGACACGTACCTCGAAGCCTGTGACGACTCCCGGCGCGCCGCCCGCAACCTCGACCTCGACGATCTGCTGCCGGGCAACCGGCGCGGGCCGCTGCCGCTGCGCTGGGTCTATCTGCACGTGCTCCGGGAGCTCGCGCAACACTGTGGGCACGCCGACATCCTGCGGGAGCAGATCCTGGCGGCCGAGTAGATCGTGAGCTCACGGGTACCGAGGTGCCGTGAAGAACTCTCCTCTGGTTGCGGCCGCGGCGGTGGTCCTGTTGGTAGGGGTCCGCGCCCAGCGGTCCCGGCATCAGCGATCCCTGCACCCGGCCGGCCGCTCGTTCGCCGGCCGGCTCGAGGTCTGGGGCCTCCCCGCCTCGACCGGATCCGACCTGCTCGACAAGCCCGGCGATTACCCGGTGACCGTCCGGGTGTCGAAAGGCCTCGGCAGCCGGGGCAGCCGGCCGGACGTGCTCGGCCTGGCGATCCGCATCCCCGGGCGTGACACGGATCTGTTGCTCTCCACCGCCGGAACCGGTCGGCTGACCCGCCATCTGCCGATGCCGCGCCGCCGCTTCGACGCCCACTACGGGACGATCACCGCTTACCGCACCGGCACCGACCGCAAGATCTATCTCGCTGCCGCCCCGCTGCGCTCGGCCCCGCCACTGGGCGGCACTCTCGACACGGTTACGGCGGCCGCGCTGACCGGCCATGCCCAACTGGTGCTCTTCGCCGACGACCAGCCGTTCGGCCGGGTCTCGTTCGGCCCGCTGCTGCCATCGTCGACCGACGAGGAGCTTGCGTTCGACCCGATCCGGAACTCCACCCCGGACCTGCGCCCGACGGGGTCGATCCACGGGTCGCGAGCCCTGGCGTATCGCCTCAGCCAGTGGTGGCGAGGGCGCCCGAACCCGGCGTGATGGATCACGATCTGCGGCGATGCAACCCACAGTGACCCCATCCGCGGCCGGGTAAACAGTGCCGATGTCGATCACCGCCTGCCGGGCGACGTCATTCACCGCTTCCCGTCGTGACGTCCGTGCGCCCAGCGGCTGTTTCATGTTGTCCCCGATCTCTAGAGTGGACGGCGATACCGTGAGGGGAGACCGGGATGTCCACGGGGGACGCACTTCGCTCCGCTGAGGCGCGGATGCTGCACGCTGCCGTCCGCGGGGATCACCGGGTATCGAAACGGATCGCTCGTAGGGAGCTTGGTGGCGACTGGCCGGTCGAGCTGCACACTGCCGCATTCGTGCTCGCGGCGCGGCGGCGGTTCCCGCCTAGCGTGGACCGGCGGATGACCACCCGGTTCGCATGGAAGATGGTGAAGTCGGCCCCCGGCGCCGAGAACTTCCTGATCCGGCACGTCGACGGCATCCTGCGATTCGGCATGGGTGATGGCCAGCTGGTCGAGTCGCTCCTGGTCGAGGACTTCGGCGAGATCCTCTTTGCCGCGCTTCTCGCCCTTCTGGACGACCTGGAGTTCGAGGACTCCGACGTCACCGCGTTGCTCGCGGAGGCGGAACACATGGTGGGCGCCCGGCCGGCCGACCTCCGCCTGAAGCCCGGCGACATCAAGGTCTCCGACCTGGACTATCGCCGTTACCAGCTTGTCGGCCGCCGTTACCTCGCTGACAAGGACTGGCTGCCGTCCCGGCCGGAGGATATCCGCCCCCCGCGTGATGCCGGTGACGAGTTTTTGCGCGGCGAGCCCGCCACGCTGACCGGCCGGCATGTCCGGGCGGTGCTGCTGCGGGACAGCGCGCAGGAGGCGGACCTGGACGACCTCGCCAACATCGACCTGCTCCGGGTGGTGCGCTCGACTTTCGCGATCATGATCAACCGGTATTTGTATCCGGACCCGGATGTCCGGGAGATCGACCAGCTCGTGGCACGGGCCCACCCGGGCGGCAGCGAGCCGGACTTCCTCAAGGTCGAATACCTGGCCCGGACCGCGATGCGGGAGAAGCCGCCGATGGACGGCCTCACGGGCCGTGACGTCTACATGGCGTGCTGGTGGATGCTTGCCGTCATCACCGACGATTGGGGCCGGGACGAGGCGGCGATCACCTCGGCTGTTCTCGAAGCCGAGGAGGCGGTGGCGGAGTCCGGTCATCGGCTTCGGTAGTGGTGGACCGCCAGCACTGTCGCACAGGTGATCGCGACCAGCCCGAAGACGGCTCCGACGACAACGTTCATGCTGGAGGTGACGGCGTTCGCCGCCGCGCTGAGGATCAGCAGCAGCCACAGTGCCGGGCGGAGGACGCCCCGGTTGGGGCGGGGCTCGGCGGGAGAAGGATCTGCGATTCGGTACGGATCAGCCATGGCTCCGACGCTATGCCCGGGGGCCACCGCGGGCGATCCCGCCAGCTGGTCTTCTGCGGTACAGCTGGCTGTACTCACTATCGTTCGACGGATGCGCCATCATCTGGCCCGGAGGCTGCGTGCCGCCGGCAACGCCCTGGAGCACGTCCTCGGCGGGCTCGGCACGTCGGTGCTGGCCCTCGGCGCCTTCCTCTGGCTGGTCGTGGTGGCTGTCACCTGCCTCGCCGGCATCGGGCTCGTCCTCACGCCGACCGTCTTCACGCTCACCCGCGCGGTGGCCGACCGGGAACGCCGCCGGCTGAGCCGCTGGGGTCCCGAGGTGCTCGGCCCGCCGCCGCTGCCGGCGACCACCCGCGAGCGCCTGCGTGACCCGGCCGTCCGCAGGGAACTCGCCTGGGTGGCACGGCACGGCACGGCCGGGTTCCTTCTCGGCGTCGTCGGGATCACGCTGCCGGTCCACGCGATCCAGAACATCACCTTCCCGCTCTGGTATCGGGCGTTCGAGCCCGAGGACGGCGGGCCCGGCCTCGTCTTCTGGCGGATCGACGGCCTCGGCGACGCCCTCGGCGTACTGGTCATTGGCCTGTTTCTCGTCGCCGTCGCCGTCGCCGTGATCCCCGGCATCGCCCGGCTGCTGGCGCTCCCCGGTCGACGGCTGCTGGCCCCGGACGGCGACGTCGACCTGTCGCTGCGGGTGGCCGAGCTGACCGCCACCCGCGCCGCGGCCCTCGACGCGCACGCCGCCGAGCTGCGCCGTATCGAGCGTGCGCTGCACGACGGTACGCAGAACCGGCTGGTCGCGCTGACCGTGCTGATCGGGGCCGCCCGGCGCGCGGGGGAGCGCAACCCGGCCGCTGTCGCCGGCATCCTCGACCGGGCGCAGGACGCCACCGAGCAGGCCCTCGCGGAGCTACGCGCGGTGGTGCGCGGCATCCTTCCGCCGGTGCTCGACGACCGCGGCCTGGCCGGCGCGCTCGGCGGGCTCGCCACTGCCTGCGCCGTGCCGTGCCGGGTCGAGGTCGACGTGCCGGGACGGTGCGCCGCATCGGTCGAGGCGACCACGTACTTCGTGGTCGCCGAGGCGCTCACCAACGTGGTCAAGCACAGCGGCGCGGCCGCGGCCGCCGTCACCGTACGGCGGGTGGGCGACCGGCTGCACGTGCGGATCACCGACGACGGGCGGGGCGGCGCGACGGAGAGCGGCGGCTCCGGGCTGAGTGGCATCCGGCGTCGGGTCGCGGCCTACGATGGCCGCTTCGAGATGGCCAGCCCGCCGGGCGGGCCGACGACGCTGAACGTGGAGCTGCCGTGCGGATCGTGATCGCTGAGGACGACCCGCTGCTGCGTGAGGGACTCACCTTGCTGCTGCGCGCCGAGGGGTTGGACGTGGTCGCCGCGACCGACGCGCCGGGCCCGTTCCTGTCCGCCGTCGGCGAGCACCGGCCGGACGTCGCGATCGTCGACGTGCGGATGCCGCCCACGCACACCGACGAGGGGATCGTGGCCGCCGTCGAGGCCCGGCGGCGGCAACCGGAGCTGGCCGTGCTGGTGCTCTCCGCATACGTCGAGCGGGCCTTCGCCGCGGACCTGCTCGCCTCCGGCTCGGCGCGGCTGGGATACCTGCTCAAGGAGCGGGTGGGCCGGGTCGAGGAGTTCCTGGACGCCCTGCACCGGGTCGCCGGCGGCGGCACGGCGATCGACCCCGAGGTGATCGGCCAGTTGCTCACCCGGCCCCGCCCGGACAGCACGCTGGAGCGGCTCAGCCCGCGTGAACACGAGGTGCTCGCGCTGATGGCCGAGGGCCTCGGCAACGCGGCGATCGCCGAGAAGCTCTTCGTCACCGAAGGCGCCGTGCACAAGCACATCCGCCGGATCTTCGCCAAGCTGGGCCTCGCCCCCGACGATCGCGCCGACCGCCGGGTCACCGCCGTTCTGCGCTACCTCGACGCCGCGGAAAAGTAGCGCCTGCTGTACCACCATTGACCAGGCAGCTTCATTTTCCCGCCCGGCGTATTCGGCGAAGCTTCTCCGTGACGACAGCACAGGGAGAGGCAGACAGATGTCCGCGGTTCGCGTTCAGGGCTTGACCCGCATCTATCCGGCCAGCGACGGGGAGCCGGTCAGAGCCCTCGCCGGGGTCGACGCCGACTTCGCCGCCGGCACCTTCACCGCGATCATGGGACCGTCCGGCTCCGGCAAGAGCACCCTGCTGCAGGCAGCCGCCGGGCTGGACCGGCCCACCGCCGGCAGTGTGTGGATCGGCGGCACCGAGCTGTCGAGACTCTCCGAGACCCAGCTGACGAAACTGCGCCGGGGGCGGATCGGCTTCGTCTTCCAGGCCTTCAACCTGATCGGCGCGCTGACCGTGGAGGAGAACATCGTCCTGCCGCTGCGGCTGGCCGGCACCCGCCCCGACCGTGCCTGGCTCAGCCAGGTGATCGAGCGGGTCGGACTCGGTGATCGGCTGCGGCACCGGCCCTCCGCCCTCTCCGGCGGGCAGCAGCAACGGGTCGCGATCGCGCGGGCCCTCGCTTCGCGGCCCGAGGTGATCTTCTGCGACGAGCCGACCGGCGCGCTCGACACCGGCACGGCCGCCGAGGTGCTCACCCTGCTGCGCGGGGTCGTCGACGAGCACCGGCAGACCGTCATCATGGTCACCCACGACCCGGTCGCCGCCTCCTACGCGGACCGGGTGATGGTCCTGGCCGACGGCCGGATCGTGCACGACATGCCCCAGCCGGGCGCCGAGCGGATCGCCGAGCACCTGGCCACCCTGGGCCGCCGTCCGACCACGGTGGGCTCGAGTGCCGTGGGCCCGAGCACGGTGGGCCCGAGCGCAGTGACGGCGGGAGGACTCCGATGATCACGCTGGCGGCACGGATGCTGCGCCACCGCCCCGGTTCCTCGGTGGCCACCCTGATCGCACTCACTCTCGGCGCGCTGATCCTGACCACGATGGGCGTTCTCGTCGAGTCCGGGCTGCGGTACCACCCGGCGCCCGCGCGCTACGCCGCCGCCGACCTGGTCGTGGCTCGCCCCGACACCACGTTCGCCACGAAGGAGTTCGACGGGGAGGTCTACCGGAGCACGGCCGTCCTCCCCGAGGGCGGAACCGTGCCGGCCGCGCTCGCCGCCCGGATCCGCGAGCTGCCGAGCGTCGCCGAGGTCGCCGTCGACGAGGGCATTCCGGTCGACGGGCGGATGTCCGGCCGCGGCTGGTCCAGCGCGGCCCTGACCCCCTACCGGCTGACGACCGGCGCCGCTCCCCAGCACCGCGGCGAGATCGTGCTCGACCAGGCGGCCGCCGGCGGCGCGCAGCCCGGTGACCGCGTCGACCTGCTGATCAGCGGTGAGCGTCGTCCGTATCTGATCACTGGTCTCGCGACCGGGAGCGCACCCGCCACCGTCTTCTTCACCGACGCGGAGGCCGCGGCCCTGTCGCCAAGGCGCGGCGAAGTCACCGCCATCGGCGTCGACGCCGAACCGGGCGCCGACCTCACCGCGCTGCAGTCCCAGATCGCCACCCTCGCCGGCGACGCACGAGTCCTGACCGGCAGCGACAGCGGCGTGGCCGAGCGTTCAGCCGACCGGGCCGCCGCCGGCCTGCTGATCCAGATCGGTGGTTCGTTCGGCGGTTACGTGGTGTTGCTGATCGTCTTCGTGGTCGCCGCCACGGTCGGTCTCTCCGTGCGCCACCGCCGCCGCGACCTGGCACTCGTGCGAGCCGTCGCCGCCACCCCCGGTCAGGTGCGTCGCATGATCATGATGGAGTCGGCCATGGTCAGCGTCGTCGCCGGAGCGATCGGCGTGCCGGCCGGCCTCGCCGCCGCCCGCTGGCTGACCGGCGAGCTCACCGGCCGCGGCTTCCTGCCCTCCAGCTTCCCGATGCTGCCGGGCGCCGCCGCCGCACCTGCCGCGTTGCTGATCGTCCTCGGGACGGCGGTCACCGCGGGATTCTTCGCCGCCCGCCGCGTCGCCGGCATCAGGCCGGCCGAGGCGCTGGGCGAGGCGGCGATCGAGCCGGCCGATCCGGGGCGGAAACGCCTGATCAGCGGCGTGGTCGCGCTCGTCGCTGCGGGCTCGGCGGCGGTTGCCGCGGTCGGCGCCGGCGGGCAGGCCGCGATGGGGGCCGCGCTCGGCATGCTCTACCTGTTCGTGCTGGCGGTCGCGCTGCTGGCCCCCTGGATCAACCGGGTGGCGGCCCGGCTGCTCGACTCGCCGTTGCGCGCGGTCTTCGGCACCAGTGGCTACCTGGCGGCTGCCAACCTGCGGGCCAACGCGCGCGGCACGGCAACGGTCCTGACGTCGCTGGTGCTGGCGGTCGGCTTCGGCGGATCGGTGTGGTTCCTGCAGAACAACCTGGAACGCCAGGCGGTCGCCGAGAGCCGTGCGGGTCTGCTCGCGTCGCGAGCGGTGGTCGCTCCGGCGGGCCTGTCCAGCTCCGCGGTGGCCGAGCTCCGAGCGATTCCTTCGGTACGGGCGGTCACGCCGACCCGGCACACGTGGGTCATCGTCCCGCTGATGGGCGACGCGGAGACGATCGCCGCGCGGGCCGTGGATCCCGCGCTCCTGGGTGAGACCCTCGACCTCGGTGTCATCGAGGGCAGTGTCGGCGAGTTGAGGGACGGGACCGCCGCGGTGTCGCGCACGCAGGCGTCCCTGTTCGGCTGGGACCTCGGCGACGAGGTCGAGATGCGGCTCGGCGACGGCCGGCCGGCGCAGGTCCGGATCGTGGCGATCTACCAGCGCGGACTGGGCTTCGGCGACGTGGTGCTGCCACTGTCACAGGTCGGCGGGCTCAGCGACGAGGTCCTGATCAGTGCTCCGGTCTCTGCGTCGGTGGACGCGGCGGTGCGCGACGTCGCCGTGGCGCATCCCGGCAGCGCCGTCGTCGACACCGCCGACCTGACCGGCGGGCTCGCCCGCGATCTCGCCCTCAGCGCCTGGCTGAACCGGCTCCTGATCGCCGTGATGGTGGGATACGCCGTCGTCGCCGCCGCCAACACGATGGTCATGACGGCTCTCGCCCGCCGCCGCGAGCTCGCCATGCTGCGCCTGGCGGGGGTGACCAAGCGCCAGATCAAACGGATGGTCAACGCGGAGCAGGCCGGCCTGCTGGGAACCGCGGTCGTCCTCGGCGCGTCGATCGCCGCGCTCACCCTGAGCAGTGTGGTGCGAGCGCTGACCGGTGACCCGGTGCCATATGTTCCGGCCCTCGGCGGGCTGACCGTCCTCGGTGGAGCCGCGGTCCTGGCGCTGGCGACGACGGTGCTGCCGATCGCCGGGCTGCTGCGGACCCCGCCGGTCGAGCACATCGGGATCAAGGAGTGACCGGCGCGTCGGCGGGGGCGCCCGGTGAGCCGACGGCCCACCAGGGCGGGTGGTGGCTCGGGGCGGTGACGGGGGAGGAGACGGCGTCACTGCGTACGGTGCTGATCGTTCCCCTCGCTGGTAGGTCACAGCCACGAGGAGCACCCGCGCCATGCGTCAGCAACGATCTCGTCCGTTCGGCGTTCGCGCCCTTCTGCTGGGCGCCGCTGCCGTCCTCGTCACCGGGGTGGGCGCGGCGTTCGCCATGCCCAGCCGGGAGCCCGGGCCTCCGCTCGCCGTCACGAAACTGGCGCTGCACTGTGTCGGGGACGCGGCCGCCAGCGCTCGCGCCGGGCGGGCGCCGGTGCTGCTCATCCACGGGACCGGGTCGAACTTCCGGGCGAACTTCTCCTGGAACTGGGCTCGGGCGTTCGCCATCGAGAAGCGGGCGTACTGCGGGATCGACCTGCCGGAGGACGCCAGCGGGGACGTCCAGGTCGCCGCCGAGCATGTGGTGCAGGCGATCCGCACCCTGCACGATGCCGCCCAGTCGCCGATCGCGCTGGTCGGGCACAGCCAGGGCGGGCTGATCGGGCGGTGGGCGCTGAAGTACTGGCCGGACACGCGGACGATGGTGGACGAGTACGTCGCGCTCGCGCCGCCGAACCACGGGACGAACACGTTCGTCGCCCAGTGCGAGGCGGCGGGGGAGTGCCCGGCGGCGCGGTGGCAGCAGCGGACTGGGTCACGGTTCCTCGCGGCGCTCAACGACGGGCCGCAGACCTGGCCGGGCATCGACTACACGCAGATCATGACGCACCTGGACGAGATCGTCGTGCCGTACAGCTCGTCGGTTCTGCCGGCCGGCGCCAACGTCAGCAACATCGAAGTCAACCGGATCTGCCCGGGTGAGACCGTCGAGCACTTCGGGCTCGCCTACGACAACGCCGCGTACCTGATCGGCATGGACGCGCTCACCCACCCGGGCCCCGCGCAGCCCGCTCGGATCGGCGCAGGCAGGTGCGGTCCGCCGCTGATGCCGGCGGTCGATCCGGCGACCTTCCCCACCCGGGCGGCGGCCGCGCTGGTGCAGAGCGCCAACGCGATGGTCACCGCCCAGCAGTTGACGGCGGAGCCGCCGCTGCGCTGCTACGCCTCCCGGGATCAGCGGGCCTGCACGCCGACTGCACGGTGAGGGTGCCGGCCTCGGCGTCCAGGTGCGCCGGCACGCCGAGGCCGACAGCGGCTTGCGGCCCGTCGTGGCCCACCTCCAGGCCGCGCAGCACGGGTACGCCGAGCCGCTCGACGTGGTCGGCGATGACCTCGCGGGGCTCCTCCGGCAGGAACCGGCCGAGCACGAGCCCGGCCAGCCCGTCGAGGCTTCCGGAACGCTCCAGCTGCACCAGCATGCGGTCGACCCGATAGGGCGCCTCGCCGGTCTCCTCCAGCAGCAGGATCGCCCCGCGAAGGTCGAGCTGGTGCGGTGTTCCGACGTTGGTGGCAAGCATGGTCAGATTCCCGCCGAGCAGAACACCGGACGCCACCCGGCCCGGCCGATCACCGGAAGCCGCCCCGCTGGGCTGATCACCGGACGCCACGCGGCCCGGCTGATCACCGGACGCCGCCCCGCTGGGCTGATCACCGGACGCCGCCCCGCCGGGCTGACCACCGGACGCCGCGCCGGCCGGGCTCTCGCCCGTCAGCGTGACCGGCTCGCTGGTCATCAGGGCCCGGCGCACATCCGCGGCCGAAGCCGGCAGGCTCGCGCCGGTCGGGCCGTGCACGGTCGCCAGGCCGGTCTCGCACCAGAGCGCCGCGTGCAGCGCCGTGATGTCGGAGAAACCCATGACCAGCTTCGGGTCGGCCCGCACGGCGGCGAAGTCGATCCGGTCCGCGATCCGCTGGGTGCCGTAACCGCCGCGCAGGCAGACCACACCGCGCACCTCGGGATCCCGCAGAGCGGCGTCGAGATCGGCGAGCCGTTCGTCGTCGGTCCCGGCGAGAAAGCCACGCCGTCCCCGCGCATGAGTCCCGAACCGGGTCCGTAGCCCCCAGCCGCGAAGGACCCGGGCGGCGCCCTCGGCCTGTTCCGGGCGCACCGGGCCGGCCGGCGACACGAGAGCGACCAGGTCGCCGGGCCGCAGCGGCTCCGGTCTCATGCCGGGCAGCGTAGTGTCCGGGTGAGCGGGGCCGCACACCGATCCGGCACGCGTCCACGGCCGGGTCGGCAAGAAGACCCGGCGGGCGATCACGGCCGGGCCGGCAAGAAGACCCGGCGGGCGATCACGGCCCCTCGACCGGCCATCACGGCCGCCCGGCGGGCTACACGGACGGGTGATGGTAGCTCCTGCGCGCGGCTGGTTAGTGAGGTACTTATCATGGCCTGCGTCCGCTGAACGCCTTATAAGGTGTGTGGATCACAATCGCGTACCCACACTGTTAACAGGGAGATGCTCATGGCCGAGCCGATCAACGTAACCGTCACTGGCGCTGCGGGGCAGATCGGGTACGCGTTGCTGTTCCGGATCGCCTCCGGGCAGCTGCTCGGGGCGGACAAGAAGGTGAAGCTGCGGCTCCTGGAGATCCCGGCCGCCACCCGCGCCGCCGAGGGCACCGCCCTGGAGCTGGAGGACGGCGCGTTCCCGGCGCTCGCCGGTGTGGACGTGTTCGACAACCCGAAGCAGGCGTTCGAGGGCACCAACGTGGCCCTGCTCGTTGGCGCCCGGCCCCGCACCAAGGGCATGGAGCGCGGCGACCTGCTCGAGGCCAACGGTGGCATCTTCAAGCCGCAGGGTGAGGCGATCAACTCCGGCGCCGCCTCGGACATCAAGGTTCTCGTGGTCGGCAACCCGGCCAACACGAACGCCCTGATCGCCCAGCAGCACGCCCCGGACGTGCCGGCCGACCGGTTCACCGCGATGACCCGCCTCGACCACAACCGCGCGCTGGCGCAGCTCGCCGGCAAGCTCGGCGTCTCGGTCGAGGCCCTCAAGAAGGTCACCATCTGGGGCAACCACTCCGCGACGCAGTACCCGGACGTCTCGCACGCCACGGTCAACGGCTCGAGCGTCCGCGACGCCATCAACGACCAGGCGTGGCTCGCCGACGAGTTCATCCCGCGGGTCGCCAAGCGCGGCGCCGAGATCATCGAGGTCCGTGGCGCGTCGTCGGCCGCGTCCGCCGCGTCGGCCGCGATCGACCACGTCTACACGTGGGTGAACGGCACCGCCGAGGGCGACTGGACGTCGGCCGCTGTCGTCTCGGACGGCTCCTACGGCGTGCCGGAGGGCCTGATCTCGTCGTTCCCGGTCACCGCGAAGGGCGGCCGGTTCGAGATCGTCCAGGGCCTGGAGATCGACGATTTCTCCCGTACCCGCATCGACGCCTCGGTGGCCGAGCTGGTCGAGGAGCGCGAGGCCGTCCGCAAGCTCGGCCTCATCTGACCGTCGCCGGAAACGGCCGGCTCACCCCTGAGCCGGCCGTCGGGTGTGCGCCCGGTCAGAAGCGGAAGGCCGCCACGAGCGTCCGCAACTCGGCGGTGACCTGGGTCAGTTCGCCGACCGCCTGCTCCGACTCCTGGACCAGGGTGGTGGTGTCCCGGGCGACCGTCGCGACGTTGCCGATGTTCGCGGCGATCTGACCGGACCCCTCGGCGGCCACCGCGACGCTGCGGTTCATCTCCTGCGTGGTGGCGGTCTGCTCCTCCACGGCCGAGGCGATCGTCGTCTGGTACTGGTTGATCTGCTCGATGACCTCGGAGACCTCCTGGATGGCGGAGACCGCCCCGGCCGTGTCGGCCTGGATGGCCTGCACCCGCCGGGAGATGTCCTCGGTGGCCCGGGCCGTCTCCTGAGCCAGGTCCTTGACCTCGCCGGCCACGACGGCGAAGCCCTTGCCGAGCTCGCCGGCCCGGGCCGCCTCGATGGTCGCGTTGAGGGCGAGCAGGTTGGTCTGCTCGGCGATGCTGGTGATCGTCTTGACGACGTCGCCGATCTCCCGGCTGGAGGCGCCGAGCCGGGACACCGAGGCGGTGGTCGTCTTCACCGCCGTGACGGCCTTGCTGGCCACGGTGGCTGCCTCGTTGGCGCTGTGCGAGATCTCGCGGATCGAGGCGCCCATCTCCTCCGCGCCGGCGGCGACGGTGTTCACGTTGCGGGACACCTCGTCGGCGGAGGCGGCGACGACGTCCGCCTGCGAGGACGACTCCCGGGCGCCCTGGGCGAGCTGCGCGGAGACCCGGCGGAGGCGGTCACCGGCGGTGTCCAGGGTGGTGGCGCCGGCCGCCATCCGGTTCATCGCGGTGCTGATCGAGTCGAGGGCGGTGTTCATCGAGCGGCTCATCTGCCCGACCTCGTCGCCGGACCGGACCTCGAGACGCCGGGTCAGATTGCCCTCCGCCACGCCGGCGAGGACCTCGGCGGCGTCACCGAGCGGGCCGGTGATGCTGCGGGTGACCCGCCAGGCGATCAGGGCGGCGAGCGCGACGGCCGCGGCGAGCAGCAGGTACATCAGCAGCCGGAAGTTGTCGGCGATGCTGCGGGCGCTGGTCGACTCGGCGCTGTTCATCGACTCCTCGAGGTCGATGAAGACGTTGATCACCCGTAGCCATTCCAGGAACGCCGGCTCGACCTCCTCGCCCAGCAGCGTGACCGCCTGGCTCTGCGAGCCGGCGCGCTTGAGCGCGATGATCTCGTCGATCAGCGGCAGCGTGGTCTCCTGGACCGCGTTGATCTCGGCGAGGGCCGCCTTCTCCGCGTCGTTGACCTTGGACTCGTCGGTGAAGATCTCGTTCATCTTCGTGTCGTAGTCGGCGTAGGTGGCCGCGAGCTCGTCGATCAGGGCGACCTCGTTGTTCAGCTCCGTGGTCGAGGTCGCGATGACGACGTCGCGGACCGCGATCGCCCGGTCATGGACGCTGCCCCGGAAGTTGATCGCGTAGCGCTGCTTCACCGCGTTGACGTCGTTGATCACCGTCAGCTTGTCGTTGATCCGGTTGACCTGCACCACGCCGACGACGACGAGCGCCACCATGGTGAGGACGACCACGAGAAATCCGGCGCCCAGCCGCCGCCCGATCGTCATGTTGCTCATGTGTCCCGTATCCCGGCCGATCGTCGAGGTGGTCCCTGCCCGCCATAGGTCTGATCGGCACCGGACAGGAGGCGATGAGACGGCCGGGCCGCCCTGGCCCCCGGGGGACTCCCCGAGGGCAGGGCCGCAGGTCAGAGCCCGGCCAGCGCCGACGCCGGATCCTCCATCGCATCGGCCACGGTGCGCAGGAAACCGGCAGCCGTCCCGCCATCACACACCCGGTGATCAAAGACGAAGGACAACTGCGCGATCTTTCGTACGGTCAACGCCCCGTCCACCACCCACGGGCGATCGATGATCCGGCCCAGGCCGAGCATGGCCACCTGGGGATGGTTGATGATCGGGGCGCTGCCGTCGACGCGGAACGCGCCGTAGTTGTTGAGCGTGAACGTGCCCGGCGCGGTCGACTCGCCCCGGCGGGCGCGGGCCGTCACGTCCCGGATCGCCGCGTCGAGCATGCCGGTCGTCATCGCCTGGGCGCCCGCCACCGCCGGGACGACCAGGCCGCGGTCGGACTGGACCGCGATCCCCAGGTTGATCTCGTCGAGTTCGACGATCTCCTGGCGTTCGGTGTCGAGGCGGGCGTTGAGGACGGGGTATCTGCGCAGCCCGGCCACGACGAACCGGGCCACGTAGGCGAGCAGGCCGGGTTCGGTGCGCTGCCGCAGGTCCCACAGGGCGGTGGCGTCGACGTCCACCCAGACGGTCGCCTCGGGAATCTCGGTCCGGCTGCGGCTGAGCACCGCCGACGCGGCCTTGCGGAACCCGCTGAGCGGGATGCGGCGCTCGCCCGCGGCGCCCGCGGCGGCGGGGACCGGAGCGACCGGCCGCGCGGCGGCCTCCACGTCCTGGCGGGTGATCACGCCGCCCGGCCCGGTGCCGCGCAGCGCGGACAGATCCACGCCGCTCTCCCGCGCCAGCCGCCGGACCAGCGGCGACACCACCCGAGCGGACCGGCCCGCCGGCGCGGAAGAAGCGGCAGACGACGTGCGGCCCTTCGGGCGGCGATGCCGGGTCGCTCCCGGGCCGGGCGTCGTCCCGTACCCGATCAGGACGTTGCCGGAACCGGATTCCTCGGCCGGCGCGGCCACCGTGATCAGGGGCGCGCCGACGGCGAGCGTCGTGCCCTCGGCGGCGTGCCGGGTCGTGACCCGGCCGGCGTGCGGGGACGGCACCTCGACCATCGCCTTCGCGGTCTCCACCTCGACCACCGGCTGATCGACCTCGATCACGTCGCCCTCGGCGACCAGCCAGCGCACGATCTCCGCCTCGGTCAGGCCCTCGCCGAGGTCGGGCAGGGTGAACGTGTTCACGCGTACTCCCACTGCAGCTCGTCGACGGCGTCGAGGACGCGGTCCACCGACGGGAGGTGGACGTGTTCCAGCTTCGGCGGCGGGAACGGGATGTCGAAGCCGGTGACCCGCCGGATCGGGGCGTGCAGCGAGTGGAAGCAGCGCTCGGTCACCCGGGCCACCACCTCGGACGACACGCTGGCGAACCCGGCCGCCTCGGCGATCACCACGGCCCGGCCGGTGGACCGGACCGCCTCGCACACCGTCGCGTCGTCGAACGGGACGATCGAGCGCAGGTCCACCACCTGCAGGCTGCGGCCCTCCTGCGCGGCTGCCTCGGCCGCCTCCAGCGCGACCGGAACCGCCGGGCCGTACGCGATCAGCGTGGCGTCGGTTCCCGGGCGGCGCACCACGGCCCGGCCGATCGGCGGCACGGCGGTGGTCAGGTCGGCTTCGGCGCGGGAGAAGTACAGCTTCTTCGGCTCCAGGAAGACGACCGGGTCCGGGGACTCGATGGCCCGGCGCAGCAGCCCGTAGGCGTCGGCCGGGTCGGACGGCGCGACCACGTGCAGGCCCGGCGTGTGCGCGTAGTACGCCTCCGACGAGTCACAGTGGTGCTCCACCCCGCCGATCCCGCCCGCGTACGGCACCCGGATCACGATCGGCACGCCGACCCGGCCGCGGGTCCGGTTGCGCATCTTCGCGGCGTGGCTCACCAGCTGCTCGAACGCGGGGTAGGCGAACGCGTCGAACTGCATCTCCACGACCGGGCGCATGCCGTTCATCGCCATCCCGATCGCCATCCCGAGGATGCCGGACTCGGCGAGCGGGGTGTCGAAGCAGCGCTGCTCGCCGAACTCCGCGGTCAGCCCGTCGGTGATCCGGAAGACGCCGCCGAGCGGGCCGACGTCCTCGCCGAACATCACCACCGTCTCGTCGGCGCGCATCGCGTCGCGCAACGCCCGGTTCAGCGCGTGCGCCATGGTCAGTTTCTCGGTGCTCATCGAGCCACCTCCCGGGACAGCTCGTCGGCCACCATCGCCTGCTGTTCGAGCAGCTGGGCAGTGGGCTCGGCATAGACGTGCGTGAACAGGTCCCGGTAGTCGGCGACCGTCTCCGCGTTCAGGCCGGCGCGCATCCGCTCGGCGAGATCCTCGGCCCGCGCCGCGAACGCGGTCTTCTCCGCCGCGCCGATCAGATTCCGATCATCGAGGTACGTGGTGAGCCGGGTGATCGGATCGCGGCTCAGCCAGGGCGTCACCTCGTCGGCGGAACGGTACCGGCCGGGATCGTCGGCGTTCGTGTGCGCCTGCACCCGGTAGGTGTGCGCCTCCACGAGCTGCGGACCCGCCCCGGACCGGGCGCGCTCCACGGCCGTGCCGAGGACCCTCAGCAGCGCCGCCACGTCGTTCCCGTCAACGCGTTCGCCCTGGACCCCGTACCCGATGCCCTTGTGCGCGAGCGACGGCGCGGCAGTCTGCCGCGACAGCGGCACGGAGATCGCGTATTCGTTGTTCTGGATGAAGAACACCGCCGGGGTACGGAACACCGCGGCGAAGTTGAGTGCCTCGTGGAAGTCACCCTCGCTCGTCGCGCCGTCGCCGCAGAGCGCCATCGCCACGGTCGGCTCGCCGCGCAGCCGGGCCGCGTGCGCCACCCCGACCGCGTGCAGCAGGTGGGTGGCGAGCGGCGTGGCCTGCGGCGCCACCCGGGTGGCGAGCGGGTCGTAACCGCTGTGCCAGTCGCCGCGCAGCAGCGTCAGCGCCTGCACCGGGTCGACGCCGCGCGCCACGATCGCCGCGCTGTCCCGGTAGGTGGGGAACAGCCAGTCGTCGTCGCCGAGAACCTGAACACAGGCGACCTGGCAGGCCTCCTGACCGTGCGAAGAGGGGTAGACCGCGAGGCGGCCCTGCCGGACCAGGGCGTTCGCCTGGTCGTTGAAGCGGCGGGCGGCGATCAGTGCGGCGTACGCGTGGACGAGTGCCTGGGGGTCGGGCATGTCGAGGCCGACGTGCGGAACGGGGTGGCCGTCCGGGTCGATGAGCGTCACCGGCTCCGTGGACGGCAGCAGGTGGGCTGCGTCACGTGTCATGCACGGATTCTGATTTGGCAGCCAATTGAACACCATATCTCCGCCGAACCCGAGATATTGTTTAAATTGGGGGGGTTCCCCGCGTCCAATCGTCCAAGATCTGGCGTGCTCCGCGCCGCCCCGCGAGACAGGTGGCACCGTGCTCGACGACACCGACCGGCGCATCCTCGCGGAACTCGCGACCGATGGGCGGATGTCCATGCGTACGCTCGCCGAGACGCTGCACATCTCGCGCGCCAACGCCTATGCCCGCGTCGCCCGCCTGCAGCAGGACGGCGTGATCCGCGGCTTCCACGCCGACGTCGACCCGGTCGCGGCCGGCCTGACCACTGCCGCCTATGTGACGCTCAATCTGCAGCAGGCCAACTGGCGGGAGGTGCTCGCCCGGTTGCGCCTGCTGCCCGGGGTCGTGCACATCGGACTGGTCGGCGGTGACTTCGACGTGATCCTGCTGGTCCGGGTGGCGGACAACAGCGAGCTGCGGCACCTGGTGCTCGACGAGATCCAGGGGATGCAGGGTGTGGTCAGCACCCGGACGCTGCTGTTGTTCGAGGAGTCGGTGCCGGGCGGGTAGGTGCTCCGGCTGGCCCTCAGCGCTGTCCCTGCTGGCTGATCAAGAAAACTCCGCTACCAGCAGATATTCGGCCTACACGGCTGTCACGAGGTGGCATCCCCCGATCTTGGAACGCGCCGTCCCGGCCGTAGCTCACACATGTGATCAAGCCCGGATAGCCGCTCTGGTCTACGGCTGGCGTCGCCCGGCCGTAGCTCAGGCATGTGATCAAGCTTGGATAGCCGCTCTGGCCTACGGCTGGCGTCGCCCGGCCGTAGCCCAGGCATGTGATCAAGCTTGGATAGCCGCTCTGGCGTACGCTCCGCCGGCCCAGGGCGCGTGGGGGAGCGCTGGTCCGCGCCTGCGCGACGAGCTCGAGCGCGAACTGCGCGAACTGCGCGAACTACGCGAGGTGAGCGCCGGTGAGGGCGGCCCGGCTGGTTGTCAGTGTCGTTCAAACGGCCATCACCGGCGGGAACGGCTCCCGGCTGGGCCTCGCCTCATACTCCTCCCAGGCCCCCGCCAGCCTCCGCACCGCCTCCCCCAGCTCCTCCGCCGAAGCCATGAACTGCACCCGCAACCGATCCCCGCTGCCACCCCCGGCGTCCAGCCCGGCCCCCGGCAGCACCGCCACCCCGTGCCGCAGCGCCACCTGCGTGAACGACCCGCCGTCCCCGGACGGCAGCCGCACCCACAGGGTCTGCCCGCCGGGCACCGCCGGAACCTCCCACGACGGCAGCAGCCGCCCCAGCTCTGACCGCAAGTGATCGTGCTGAGCCTTCCGCCGCACCGCCGACCGCGCCACCAGCGCGTCCAGCGCCGGAAGCAGGGCCGCGGCGGCGAGTTGCGCGGGGACGTTCCCGCCCAGATCCATCACGGTACGCATCCGGGCGAGCCGCGCCACCATCCCGGCGGAGGCCCGCACCCAGCCGACCCGCAGCCCGCCCCAGACCACTTTGCTCAGCGACCCGACGGTGATCACGTCGGCCGAGTGAACCGCCATCGGCGGCGCCTCCACGCCGGGAAACCCCAGGTCGCACAGCACCTCGTCGTCGATCAGCGGCACCCCGGCCGCCGCCGCCGACCGGGCCGTCCGCCGGCGCGCGGGCTCCGGCACCACCTCGCCGGTCGGGTTGCGGAAAGCGGTGATCCCGTAGACGGCGGCAACCCCGGCCATCGACGACGTCACCGGTACCGCCCCCTCCGCCCGGAACGCCTCGAGGGCCCCGAAATACGTCGGCGCCTGCACCAGCACCCGGTCCCCGGGCCGGACCAGGGTCCGGGCCAGCAGCGTGAGCGCCTGCTGCCCGCCGGTGGTGACCAGGATCTGATCCGGCGAGGTCGGCAGCCCGCGCGACCGATATCGGTCAGCGATGGCCTGCCGCAGCACCGGGTGCCCGATCGGGTGGTACCCGATGTCGCCGGCGATCCCGGCCAGGTCGGGGAGGATCCGGGCGTACGCGTCGACCAGTTCCGGCGGCGGCGCGTCCGGCGCCGCGCAGGCCAGCATGATCACGCCGTCGCGGGGTTCGAGCAGGTGCAGGAAGCCGGGCGCCTCGGTGGTGGGGCGCGGGGCGCCGGCGTCCGGGCCGGCCACCCGGGTGCCGCTGCCCTGCCGCCGCACGATCCGGCCCTCCGCGGCGAGCAGGTCGTACGCGGCGACGACAGTGCTGCGGCCGACCGACAGCGCTGTCGCCAGGACCCGGTCGGGCGGCAGCAGCGTGCCCGGCGGCAGCTCGCCGTCGTCGATCAGCGTGCGGATCCGGGCGGCGAGCAGCAGGTACAGCGCGCCGCGCCCGGACGACCAGCGGCCGAGACGCTCCACCAACCCGATTGGCTCCATCAGCAAACCAATCTAGCGGCATTGGCTCTGCCGGGGAACGCCCCCGAAGCCGACGATGGGGACATGACCGTCTTCGCTGCCAGCCCGATGACCTCGCTGATCGACGACCACGCCCGCTACGACCTGGCCGAGAGCACCTGCCCGCCGGTCAGCGTCGGTCAGCTCGCCAGCCCGGAGGAGCTCGCCGCGGTGCCGCTGGGATACGGCACCACGCGCGGTGACGCCCGCCTGCGCGAGTTGATCGCCGCCGGGTCCGGAGTGACCGCCGACCAGGTGCTGGTGACCGCCGGCGCGGTCGACGGGATGTTCCTTCTGGCCCAGGCCCTGATCCGCCCCGGTGACGAGGTCCTCCTGGTCACGCCGTGCTTCCCGCCGGCACGGGCGGTCCCGGAGGCGCTGGGAGCCGAGATCCGCGTGGTGCGGGCGTCGTTCGACGACGGGTACCAGCTGCCGCTCCCGGGGATCACGGCGGCGCTCGGGCCCCGTACCAGATTGGTGTCGCTGGCTTCGCCGCAGAATCCGTCGGGCGTGAATCTGACCCCGGGTGAGCTGCGGGAACTGGTCGACGCCGTGCGGGAACGCGCGCCGCAGGCGGTCATCCTGGTCGATGAGACGTATCGCTTCTCGACCTACGGGGACGCGAGCGTTCCGCCGCCGGCCGGCGCGGGGATCGTCACCTGCGGCTCGGTCTCCAAGGCGCACGGCGCGCCTGGCCTGCGCGTCGGCTGGCTCACGGTGACCGATCCTGATCTGTACGAGCAGTTGCGCGACGCCAAGTTCCACACCACGATCGCGTGTTCCGGTGTTGACGAGTTCCTGGCGGCCCGGGTGCTGTCCCGGGCCGGCGAGATCCTCGCGCCGAGGGCGAAGTTCCTGGCCGAGCAGCTGGCGACGCTGCGCGAGTGGGCCGCCGCGAACGAGGTGCCGATGGTGGTGCCGGACGGCGGCCCGCTGTGCTGCCTCAGAGTCGAGGATCAGGGTTTCTACCAGCGACTTCACGACCTTGAGGTACGTGTCGCGCCGGGCTCCTGGTTCGGTGAGGAGGACAGCGTGTTCCGGCTCGGGTTCGGGCACCTCTCCGCCGACGACTTCAGCGCCGCGCTCGATCGTCTCAGCCGGGCGCTGAAGCCGTGACGCGGTAGAGGGCCACCAGCTCCGCACCGATGCGGGACAGCTCCGCCCGTACCGCATCGGGATCCTCCACCTCCACGGCCGCGCCCCACCCGGAGAGCGTGCGCGCGATGTCACGGGGTGTGGGCGCGCCGACCCGGGCCCGCACCCGGCCGTCGGCGAGCACCTCGCCCGGATGGCAGTGGAGCCCGAACTGGTCCTGCAGCACCCAGAGGAAACGCTCCGGGATCAGCACGGTGGCCCAGGTCCGGGAGCGGCGTTCCTCGATCGCGCCGACCACCTCGGTCCACGCCCGGTCCAGGGCGAAATCGCTGGGACGCTCGAACGGCCGATCGAGCACCGTGAGATCGCTGAGCCGGTCGACCCGGAAGGTGCGGCGGCCCCGATCGGTGCCGGCCAGCAGGTACCAGACGCCGTCCTTGTCGATCACGCCCCACGGGTCGGCCTCGCGCGTCGCGTCCCGGTAGCGGAACCGGATCGCCCGGCGGCGCACCACCGTCTCCTGCAGGATCCGCACGTCGCCGGGGACGTACCGGCCGCGTTCACCCCAGCCGGCCGGATCCCGCAGCGTCGCGCCGGTGGCCGCCCGGGCCTCGTCGCGGTACGTCTCAGGCAGCGCCCGCAGCAGCTTGCGCAGGGCGGCCTTGAGCTCGTCGGAGGAGTCCGCGGCGGGCCCGGCGAGCAGGAACAACGCTCGTGCCTCCGGTGCGGACAGGCCGCTCAGATCGGTGCGCGCGCCGCCGATCAGCTGCCAGCCGCCGTGCCGGCCGGGCTGCGGATAGACCGGGATGCCGGCCGCCGACAGCGCCTCCAGGTCCCGCCGCGCGGTGGCGACCGAGACCTCCAGCTCGGCGGCCAGCTCGGCGGCGGTGACCCGGCCCCGTGCCTGCATCAGCAGGAGAGCCGCGACGAGACGATCAGCACGCATGCCGCTCAGTCTCGCCGAAAAAGTGCTCAGAAGGTGAGCACTTCAACCGGCAGCATCGATCCCATGACAACGCTTCGCGGATTCACCACCGTCACCTTCTTCGCCGACGACCTGGACGCGGCCCGCGCCTGGTACACCTCGGTGTTCGAGCAGGAGCCGTACTTCGTCCGGGACGGCGCCTACCTGGAATGGCGGGTCGGCGACTACCAGCACGAGTTCGGCGTGCTGAACAGCGCGTACGCGCCGCACCGGCACACCGGCGAGGCAACCGGCGCGATCATCTACTGGGCGGTCGACGACGTCGAGGCGGCCTACCGCCGGCTGCTCGCGCTCGGCGCCGCGCCGCACGACAAGCCGGTCGAGCGCGGCGCCGGATACGTCACCGCGTCGGTGCTCGACCCGTTCGGCAACATCCTCGGCGTCATGCGCAACCAGCACTACGCCGACGTCCTAGCCGAGCGACAGGGCCAGGGTGGTCACTGACGCCGCCAGGAACACCACCGCCCCGATGACGTTGCGCGACCCGACCCGCAGGTGCGCGACGATCGCGCCGACGAAGTACAGGATGAGACCGGCGGCGGCGAGCCGGCCCAGCCACGGCACGGCCAGCCCGGCCAGCAGCCCGGCCGTGCCGGCCGCCAGCAACAGCCCCAGCACCCTGACGAACCGGCGCGGGATGCCCTTCATGTCGGCCTGCGTCTTCGGGTACTCGTGACCGATCAGATAGAAGACGGCGGCGCTGCCGGTGAGCAGCGCGGTGACGACGGTCATCGTGACCGCAGCGGTGTCCATGCACAGTGGACGAACCGGCCCGCCGGAATGTGACAGCTCCCTCGATCGAGGGAAACCGTGGCCGGCGTCCCGGACATCCGCCCAGCTCAGCGGCGTTCTCGTAAGGGTGTCGGCCGTTCGACTGGCTGGCCGTGCCCCGGGGCGCGGACAGACTACCGGCCGAGCGCGACGACGGGTCGCGGTGCCGGAAAGAGACGGACATGTACTTCCAGAACGCCGCGGGCGGGAACGTGCACATCGGGCTGCAGGTCGCCCAGAACGCCGGAACGATCACGACCGGCGCGATCACGGCCGGAGCCGCCGGCCCGCTCGACGCGGAACTCGACCGGCTGCGCGCCGCGCTGCGCGACGCCGGCCTGGACCGCGACGTGCGCGAGGAGGCCGAGCACGAGATCGAGGCGGCCCGGACCGCCCTGGCGAGCACCGACCGGAACCGTGCGGTCCGCGCCCTGCGACGGCTCAGCGGAATGCTGGAGGGGGTCGCCGGTTTCGGCGCGCTCGCCGGTTCGGTCATCGCCGCCGTCGAAGGGTGGCCGGCGTGAGCATGTACGCCAACGAGGCCGACGGCGACCTGCACATCGGCGCGCAGATCGGCGTGCTGCACGGCAACGCCACCATCTACCACACCGCGCCGGCCGCCGGCCCCTCCGAGAGACTGCAGGTGGCGGTGAACTACCTGCGCGGCGGCTCGCCGCGGGAGGCGGAACGCCGGATCTCCGCGCTGGTCTTCGAGGATCGGCTCAGCTCCGCCGAGGTCGCCTACCACTGGGTGCTGTCGGTGCTCAGCGGCCGGTCCCTGACCAGCTTGAGCGGCAACGAGATGCACCAGCTGGAGCAGGCGTTCGCGATGTCCGAGCGGCATCCGAGCGGCCGCTGGTGGCGCTGCGTGGAGACCATCCGGATGCTGGTGAACGCGCTGCTCGTGGTCGGTCCGGACGGCCAGCCCGCGGCGCCGGCCCTCGGCCGGGCGTTGCAGGCCTACGCCACGCTGCCCGACGACGACCGCCAGGAGATCGAGCGGCACCTGACGCTCACGCTCTCCGGGGTCGCCCAGGACCACATCGAGGACCTCAACGCCGACCACGTGCGCCGTGCCCGGATGAGTGGGGACCGTGCGGTGCGCGTACCCAAATTCTTCGAGCCCGACCCGGCCGAGCCGATCGCCAAGATCGCGTGTCCGGCGCCGGCCGAGTCCACCTGGTTGCCGCTGGCCGGCGGCGGCGCGCTGCTGCTCGTCGGCGCGGTGACGCTGGTGCAGGCCGCCGGCACCCGCAGCGTCGTCGCCGCGGTGACGGTGTTCGTGCTGCTGGTGGCCGGTGGTTACGCGGTGGTCCGGCACGGTCTGGACCGCGCGTTCCTGCGCAGCCGGCTCGCCGCGAAGGAGGACGAGTTCCAGACCGGTCGGCGGCCCGCCTACACCGGACCCGGCGGCGGCTCGCTGAGCGCCGGCTTCGCCGATGCGATCAGCGCCATCGTCGACACGGCCTTCACCGCCCAGCAACCCCGCGAGCACCAGATGCGCGACGCCTTCTGGCGCGACACCACCGGCTTGCGCACGGCGCTGCAGGGAGACCTGATTGACTTGTACGGCGTACGCGGCATCCGTCCCGAAGCGATCCGGTGGCTGGCCGCGCACCACGCCGAAGGCATCGCAGGGCGCTGGCGCGACGGCAGTCTGGACGACTTCCGCCGCCAGTACCGTCCCGCCGCCATGTCCCCGGCGTTCCTCGGCGGCCTCGCCGCGCTCGCCGGCGCCGGGCTCATCGTCCTGCTCTCGGCGACCGCGATGACCGCGTGCGCCCTGGTGGTGGCCGCTCCGCTGCTCTGGTTCGGCGCCCGCCTCGCCCATCGCGGCGGCCTGGCCCTCTACGGCGAACGCCGCCGGATCGCCCTCGACGCCGCCGAGTTCCAGGAGCGTTACCAGGCCGAATGTCTCGCCTACGACAGGTGGGTAGCCTGGCTCGCGGACCGTCCCACCGACGTGGAGATGGGCAACTGGCTGGCCCTGGACCTGGCGCACTGGAAGCGCGGCGTGATGGCCGACTACCGTCTCTCCAACCGTGACCTCCTCACCCACCTGACCCTCACCGAGGCCGCCCCGCGCAGCCGCCGCGCCCGCGACGTGGGCGGCCCGTTCCGGCATTCGGCCTACACGGTCCTGCTGTTCCTGCTCACCGAGGGCGGCGTCCGCCAGGTGCAGACCCGCCTCGACTTCATGACCGGCGCGTTCTCCGGCGAGCGGCGCACCACGTTCCGCTACGACGCGATCGGCTCGGTCCGGGTCACCGAGGTAGGCCTCCGCGTCGACGACCAGAAGCTGGTCTCGCGCCAGGCATTCCAGCTCTCCTTGAACAACGGCGAACGCATCCGCGTCCTCCTCGACGACTTCGCCGACGAGCCCATCGACGACTACCGCGAGAGCGCCGACCACCTGGCCAGGCTGGCGTCGGACGCCGCCGGCGTCACCAGCGCCACCCACATCCTGGAGGCGGTCGCGGCCGAGGGCCGGGAGTGGATCGCCCTGGAACGCCAGCGCCTCCACCGCCGCCTGCCCCGCCAGCAACCACCCATGCCGTCCCCGGTCACCTACTCCCAGCTGCCGTACAGCGGCTGAGATCGAACGCCGGCCCTCAGAGGCGCGCGGCGATCCTCGAGGCCAGGTCGGCGACGGCTGCCGTCAGCGTCCCTTCGTCGCGTGTCTCGGCGGTGAGCCGACCCAGAATCTCGTGGACGTGGCCCCGGTCCGGCTCCCGCCGTCGCAGCTCGGTGGCGAGGGCGTCCAGATCGTCCACCAGGTGTTCGCCAGCGGGCAGTGCGGTGACCCGTTCCCGGAGAACGCTGATCAGGTCCAGCACGTCGTCGGAAATTCGGTGTGTCCCGCCGAACACGACTCCGCTCGCGTGAACCTGTCCCTGGAAGATGTTGACGACGCCGCTGTTCTCCCAGACCGGGCCGGACGCTGCGCGATCAGTCATCGGGGGTCCCCTCCGCCGGGCGTTGCCCGGCGCTCAGCTGCAAGTCGATGGCGAGATTCCCCGCTGACGCCAGCGTATCGGGATGGCTTTCGCCGAGGACGCGGCGACGCCGTTCGAGGGTGCTCTCGTCCAGCCGCCGGGCCTGTTCGATGGCACCCGTGGCACGCAACGCCGCGGCATGGTTGTTCGCGGCGGCGAGTGTGTCAGGATGCTCGTCGCCGAGCAGGTTCCGACGGGTCGCCAGGGCGGATTCCGTGTAGCGCACGGCTTGCTGGTGGTCGCCCAGGGCACCGAGTACGACGGCGAGATCGCTCATCGTGGCGAGAGTGTCGGGATGCTGCTCGCCGAGGACTCGGCGCCGGCGGAGCAGCACCTCCTGAAGGAGAGAGCGCGCCGCCTCGTGGTCACCGAGGATCTGCAGGTCGACACCGAGGTTGGCAGCCGAGACGAGGGTGTCCGGGTGGTCCTCGCCGAGGACCCGCCGCCGGATGGCCAGGATCTCCTCGTCGACCTCCCGAGCGCTGCGGTGCTCGCCGAGAACGGACAGCACCCGAGCCACGTTGCTGGCAGACATCAGGGTGTCCGGGTGCTCCTCGCCGAGCACCCGCCGGCGGCGGGCGAGGACGTCCTCGTCGAGCGCTCGTGCCTCCTCGTAGCGGCCGAGGGCCGACAGGTCACGCGCCAGGTTGCCGACCGACACCAGGGTGTCCGGGTGGTCGTCACCCATCAATCGGCGCATCCCCGCGACGATCTGTTCGTCGAGCACGCGGGCCTGCTCCGGACGGCCGAGCAGGAACAGGTCGACGGCGAGACTGTTCGCCGAGGCGAGGGTCGGCGGAGAGTCCGCGCCGAAGACGGCGCGGCGGCGTTCGAACGTGTCTTGGTCGAGCAGGCGGGCATTTTCGTATCGGCCGAGGTCACGACAGGCGTCGGCGAGCAGGTGAGCCGCGAGGAGCGTGTCCGGGTGATCCTCGCCGAGCGTGATTCGCCACCGACGCAGAAGGCCCGCATTGAGATGTTCCGCCGTCGCGGCGTCACCGCGAACCAGGAGGTACCGCACCGAGCGGAGGCGAGCGAGGCGTACCGCGTCGTCCTCGTCGGCGGTGTCGACCGCGAGCAGGTGCGGCAGCAGCACCATCCATCGTGGCCAATACGCCGGTGAGTCCGTCTCCGGGGGTAGTGCCGCCGCGACCACAAGTGCCGCGGTATGGCGCAGGTGCCCGTGCTCGGCGGTCAGCCGCTCCCGCAGGATCGCCTGGGTGAGACGGTGCATCAACAACCCGTCGGCGTTGAGCTGCGCGAGACCGAACCGTACGGCGGTCGACAACGCACGCCGCAGGCCGTGCGCGGAGCGAGCTGCCGAAGCCAGCGGTTCGGGCAGGACACCCGCCTCGGCCGCGAGCAGGAAACCGTCGGCCGGGAACGGCTCGGGCGCGAGGAACGCCACGATGCGCAGTGCCTGTGCGGCGACCAGGTCGATCTCGGCGACCCGCCGCTCAGCCATTGTCACGGCTGCTGCCAGAGAGGATCCCAGCTGGCCGGGCGCCGGGTCGGAGAGAATCCCGGACGGGTCGCGCTCCAGTTCCCGGATGTAGGCGGACGGCGACATCCCGGTGACTTCGAGGAACGCGGCCGCCTGCGCGAGAGCCAGCGGCAGGTCGCCGAGCGCTGCGGCCAGAGCCTCGGCGTCGACCCCGCCGAGATCCGGCAATGTGGCGCGCAGCAGTGACATCGACTCGGCGCGGGTGAACTGGTGGACGCGAACGCCCTCGGCCACCTGTCCCCAGCCCGGATCGCGGGAGGTGATCAGAATGTGGCCGGGGCCCTGCGGCAGCCAGGGACGCAGGTGATCCGGACGGATCGCGTTGTCGAAGATGATCAGCCATCGCCCGGTCGTGCCGAGCTGCCGGAGAGCGGCCTCGGCCGCTCCTGTCACGTCGGTGTCCGCAGCGGTCCATCCGGCGACGACGGCGAGCCGAGCCAGCTGCTCCGGCACCCGGTCGCTGTCCTCGGCGTCGATCCACCAGACGATGTCGTAGGCGTAGGCGGCCCGGTTGGCGTACTCGATCGCCAGCGTGGTCTTGCCGACCCCGCCGAGACCGTGCACCGCTTGGACCACGACGGTGGACTGCGCGGCCCGCATCCTGCGCGAGAGGTCGTCGAGCTCCGCCTCACGGCCGACGAACACCACTGGCCGATGTGGCACGTTCCAGATGCGCGGCAACGCCTCCGACGCGGAATCCACCGGGATGACCGACCCCCGCATCGCGGGAAATCGGCGTCGGAAGAGCAGCAGCGTCACCACCATCCCGACCAGAATGGTCAGCGAGGCGATCGAGATGGCGACGGCGTCCACGTTCCGGATCATTGTGGCCGGCCGCTCAGCCCGGCGAGCACCACCACGAGCAAGCCCCAGCAGAGGGACAGGCCGATGGAGACCACGGAATAGAGCGCGATGCTTGCCTCCTGCGAATGACCCGCCTTCGCGTATCCATAGATCGCAGCGATCAGGGTCGCGGCGATCAGCGTCACGAACGCCACGCTCACCTGCCAGGCACCCGAGGACTCCAGCCGGGTTCGGTCGTAGAGCAACTCGCCCGCCGCGCTGAACAACATTCCAATGCTCACCATGTACAACTCGCCCTTACCGAGGATGCCGACGGGCGTGAACCGCTCAGCGTTCAACGCGGCTGCCACCAGGTCGGTGCCGACGCCGAGGCTGGCGAGGCAGAGGCTGAAGAGCAGCCATTTCTGCAGCTTCACCGAGACCGGATGGGACGGGTCCGGTTTGCCGCCGCCCACGTTGCCGGCCGTCATCGTGCACACCCGGGCAGGGCCCACCATGAGGGATTGGTCAACATCTACCTCGCAGCCCGGCAGGTTCGGCGATGGGGTGAACAGCCCATCACCTCACGCTGCGATCCTCAAGACCCGAGCGGTGTGTTGGACTCTCGAGCGGGTCGAGGCCCTAACCTGCCGGGCATGCTGACACCGGAAATGCTGAAACCGATCGTGCGCGCGGCCTGGGGCGCCGACACATGCGACCCGCACGACCTGCCGCACTGGCGTCCGGACAACCCGGCGCGTGGACAGTGCGGCGTGACCGCCCTGGTGCTGCACGACCTGCTCGGCGGAGAGTTGATCCTCGGCGAGGTCTTCGAGGCCGGCCGCAAGGTGGGCCACCACTGGTGGAACCGTCTCCCGGACGGCCGCGAGGTCGACCTGACGATCGAGCAGTTCTACGCCACCGAGACGGTGACCGGCGGCCAGGTCCTGCAGCGCCCGGAAGGCGCCCCGGGCCGGTGCCGCCAGCAGTACGAACTGCTGAGCAGCCGGGTCCGGGCCGCGATTTCCTGAGCACCGGGAGCGCGTTTCCGCGGGCGAAGGCCGGCGCCGAATCTGTGCCTTTCAGGAGGAGCCCTGCCAATTCTTGAGGCGCCCCCTTTCCAGGGCCGGTTATCCGTGTAGAGCGCCGCAATGCCTGCCAAGAATTCGGATGTCACTGTCGGCTGGTCTGATCCGCTTATCCGTGCCGGTACCGCCGCTGTCTCGGCTCGGCCCGCCGTTTCGGCTCGGCCCGCGGTTTCGGCTCGGCCCGCGGTTTCGGCATGTTCGGCCGTGTCAGCGCCGGCCACGCCCTGACCTGCGGCCACCATCCCCGCGCTGCCCGGCGCCGGAACCCCAGCCGTCACCGCGGCCGCGGCCGGCGTCCGGGCCGGGCGTGGCGATGTCCGGGCTTGTGCTGGTGGTGGTTCGAGCGCGGAAACCACCGGAGGATCCGCTTGATCGCGCAGTTGACGCAACCGCCGACCGTGCCGCTGAACCAGGCCCCACGCGCGATGCCGCTGATGCTCACGCCGGAATCTCTCCGCCTCCGGCGAGTAATTGCGGCGCGCAGCAGGAACCCGCAAATGCCTCACGGGAAATAGGGAAAGCTGCGCCATGAACCCAGTGTTCCTCGGCCCACCGGGAACCGGCCAACAAAATGCGCTCATACCAAGTATGAGCCCTGGAAATGATCGACTTCCAAACCGCAGCGACGGCCACGGAAAGGCTCGATCAAACGTCCGCTACGAGGTCCACCTCGAAGCCGGCCGCGTTCTCCAGATACGCGGCATACGTCCCGGGCTCGCCGGCATGTGGATGCCGGTCCGCGAACATCAGCGTCCAGCCGTGCCCCGCGGCGTCGGCGGCGAGCGCGTCCACCTCCGCAGTGGAACCCGCCCGGAACGCCCGTTCACAGCAGCCGACGGGAGGGGAGCAAGTCGAGCATGGATGAACATCCACCTCCGAACTGCCGGAACGGGGAGCCGCGCCACCCGATCGTGGAATCGACGATGATCAGCGGAGCCTGCAGGGTGGTGCGGTGACCTACCAGCCTCCGAACCCGCCGCCGTTCCCGCCCCAGCAGCCCGGCCAGCAGCCCGGCCAGCAGCCGGGATGGCAGCCCGGCTGGCAACAGCCCACCGCCGTCCAGCCGCCCGCGAAGAAGCGTCCCTCGTGGAAACTCATCGGCGGCATCACCGCGGGCGTCCTCGTCCTGTGCTGCGGCGGGTTCACCGCTCTCGGCGCCCTGGTCGACGGCCCCGAGCAGAAGAACGCCTCCACCACCAGCGAACCCGGGGCCGTGCCGGCCACGAGCGATCCGGAGGCCGAGCCGGCTGCCACAAGCACGTCGCCGAGCCCCACCCGGGAACCGTCGAAGGCCGGGAGTTCGCCGCAACCCAGGCCGACGACGACGAGCCCGAACCCCGAGCCGACGACGAAGAAGCCCGCGACGACGACGAAAGCCGCGACAAAAAAGCCGGCGCCGAAGCCCACGACCAAGAAACCGGCGACGAAGAAGCCCACGCCGAAGCCCACGACAAAGAAGCCGAAGCCGAAGCCGACGACCGAAGAGCCGGACACGGTCTACTACAAGAACTGCACGGCGGTTCGCAACGCCGGCGCCGCGCCGATCCACCGCGGAGACCCCGGCTACGGCCGCCACCTCGACCGCGACGGAGACGGCGTCGCCTGCGAGTAGCGGGCTACTGGTCGACAACGCCGCGTTCGAACCTTCGAGATGGCTCGATCGGTGGACGAGAGTCACATTGCGCGCCGGGAGGCCCGTGGGCGAGGATCGGGATCATGACGAACGGAAAGGGCGCCCCGCGCCACACACGGTGAACGGCCCGGCGGCGGTGCCGCCGCTGAACGACGGGGGATGGCTGGCCGCGGCCGTTCTCTCGGGTGAAGTGCTGATCCCCGGCAACGACGTGCGGTCACGGGTCTTCGCCGAGGTGCGAGCCGATCGTGACGGATCGGTGACGCGTCACTTGCTGACCTTCGCGGCCGACGACCGTACCCCGGTCCGGCGGACGGTCTTCGAGCTGCTCGCGCAGCTGTTCTCCCAGAAATCCGGCCCGCCCTCGGTGGCGGACGCCGCTGCGGCGGCTCTCGCCGCTGCGGACCCGCAGGTGCGGCGGACCGCGGCGACGCTGTTGGTGTCCACCGCCGACCCGGACCGGGCCACGGCGGCGCTGCACGCCTGCTCCGATCCGGTCGCCCGGATCGCCCTGGTGGACGCCATGACCTGGGCCTCGGCCCCGCGCCATCGACCAGACCTGAACCGCCTGCGGTCGGATCCTGTGCCGGCCATCCGGCTCCTGGCGAACGTCGCGCTCTTCGACCGGGACGACCCGGCAGCGTGGGCCGGGCTGGACGCGGCGGTCCGGGCCGATCTCGATGCCTCGGCGGGCGTTCTCGACGCGCCAGGGTCCTGTCTGCGGCTGACCGCGGGGGAGCGATGGGCGCGGGTGCTGACCGGTTTCGATCGGGAAGAGGACTGCTACGCCTGGGTGCGGCGGCTCACGGATCCGGCCGCGAATCCGCAGGTGAGGCGCGAAGGCGTACGCATGGCAGTCGAGGCGATGCGGCAGTGGCGTGCCGCGCCCGCCCGGCTCACGCCCGTGTTGACCGATTTACTGAAGGAAAACCCTTCCGGGGTACGGTCGTCGGCCCTGCGCGCGCTGGCCGCGTCCGTGACCGCGTCCCGGCTGGCCGCCGACGACCTCGCCGCGACGCTGGACGACCCGGAGCTCGGCGCGCCGGCCGCCGTCGCACTCGGCAGCGCCGGCGACCACCGCGCGGTGCCGCATCTGGTACGCCTCATGCTCGCCGGCAGTTCGCCCGCCGGCGGTTCGCTCGCCGGCGGTTCGCTCGCCGGCGGTTCGCTCGCCGGCGGTTCGCTCGCCGGCAGTGACGAGCCCCGTCTGGCCGAGGCGTTCCGGGCGGTCGCACGCGCCGGCGCCGACCCGCGGGCGCCGGTGGCCGCCGCCCGGCAGATCCTGGCGGAGCAGCCGGATCCGTGTGCGGCGGCCCTGCCGATGCGCGTGCTGGCCGCGTTCGGCTCGGCCGCGGTCGCCGCGTTGCCGGAGCTCATGGCCATGATCAGGGCGCTCGAGAAGGACACGCCGGACTGCGTGTTCGGAGTCCTCGGGCGGATCGGTCCCGCCGCCGAAGCCGCGGTTCCGCTGCTGCGGCAGTACTCGACGCAGGGCGCGACGCTCGCCCTGCTCCGGATCACGTCGGACCGGGCGGTGGCCGACCGGTACCTCGCCGGCCGTCCGGAGCAGCTTCGCCACGGCCGCCTCGCGTCGAAGCTGCTGACCTGGCTCGCCGGGCACGGCGGGCTCACCGCACGCCAGCACCGGCAGCTGCGGAGCCTGTTCCAGCGTCCCGGCTTCGGGCAGGCGGAGTCGGCCGGCGCCGTGTGGCTCCACGAAGGCCCACCGGCAGCGGCCGAACTACTGGAGGTCCTCGAGGGTTACCTGTCCGACGACATGCTCGGACCCGAGGCGCTGCGGGTCCTCACCGCGATGGGGCCGCACGCGCTGCCGATGGTCGACCGGCTGGACCGGTTCACCGCGTCCCGGCGGCGAGCCGGCTTCAGCATCGGCGACATGGACGCCGAGATGCGCGCGGACGAGATGCTGCTCGCCGCCACCCTCGACGCCCGCGAGCGGATCGCCGGCGTGCCCACCGGCCGCTGCGCTACAGCGCCCGCCGATACCTGACCTCGGTGATCGGGAAGCCCCGGCTCTCGTCCACCAGAGTCGCCCCGTCAGGGTGCCAGCCGCCCGCCTCGTAGAACCGCCGCGCCGCCAGATTGGAGTCAAGCACCCAGAGCGTCGCCACCGAGAACCCCGCGGCGACCAGCTCCGCCAGCCCGGCCGCCATCAACGCCCGCCCACCACCGAGCCCCTGCCTCTCCGGCAACACGTAGAGCGCGTACACATGACCGGCCTCGTCCTCGTCCCCGGCGCCCACCGTGATGAACCCGGACACGCCGGGTTCCAGGACCAGAACCGCTCGCGGTGGCGAGATCCGCCCCAGCCACTCCCGCCACTGACGCGCCCGGTCGGCGACCGACAGCCCGTCCAGGTACGCCTGCGGGATCAGCCCCCGGTACGCCGACTGCCACGTCCGCACGTGCACCTCGGCGAGCCCGTCGGCATCGTCCGGAACAGCGGGACGGATGGTCATCGAGCAACTGTATAAGCACAGCGAATGTACAGCTCAAAGCTCGACAACACCCCGTACCGTTGATGGTCCCCCCAGCGGAGCAAGGAGATGATCGCAGTGGGAATGATGAAGCGGTTCGTGCTCTCGATGGTGGCGTCCAAGCTGCACCGCGCGTCGCAGAAACGGCACAATCCGGCCTTCGACGGTCTGCTGCGCGAGGTGAACCACCGCATCGCCCGCAGCCAGGGCCACGGCTACCACCCGGGCTACGGGCAGCCGGGCTATGGGCAGCCGGGCTATGGGCACCAGGGCTATGGGCAGCCGGGCTACGGCCACCACGGCCACTATCGGCACCACGGGCACTACCGTCACCACGGTCACTACCGGCGCAGGTTCTGGTAATCGTCGACCGCGCGCGGCGCCGGGATCATCGGGGCGTAACCGGCGCCGGCGACCGCCGCCGGCGCGGCGTCCAGGCCGCAGGACGCGAGGGTGTGCTGGCGCAGCAGCATCGACGTCGGCACCGGGGCGATCTCGCGCCAGGCGAAACAGGACCGGATGATCGCGGCGTTGACGCCGCCGGTGAGGGCGCGATCCGCGTCGAGCAGCGTCCGCAGCATGGTGTGGTAGGTGAGGAAGTCGGGGGAGAGGGCCGCCCAGGTGGTCGCGAGCAGCCGGCCCAGATAGTCGCGGGCCAGCAGCAGTGACTGCTTGAAGGCGGCCTCGTTCCCGGTGTACGCGGCGGTGAAGTCGGCCTGGATCCGGTCCAGGTCGTGGGCGGTGCCGGGCAGGTTCGTCGAGCGGTTCCGCAGGTCGTCGCTGATCAGCTTCTTGTCGACCAGGTCCTGCTGGAAGACCTCGACCATGGTGTCGAAGATGGCGCCGGTGAGCGGCAGCGACCGGTCGTGCGGCTCGTTGCCGACGTCGGACATCCGCATCGCGTTGAAGGCGATCCGGATCTGCCGGCTGTCGGAGAGCTCGCCGACCCGGTCCAGCCCGTTGATGGTGAGCAGGTTGCCCTTGGTGTTCTCGAGCAGCATGTCGACGACCGAGTGGAAGTGCAGCGACGCGACGATCGCGGCCAGGTCGCCGGAGGACTCGTGCATGCCGCCGTAATCGATGCCCTCGTCGAGCGGGCTGGCCGGCACGCCGACCTCGGCGAAGATCACGCTGTGGCCGAACTCGTGGCACAGCACGTCGAAGTTCTCGCAGAACGGCCGGGTGTGGTCGATCGTGCCGTTGGGTGTCCGGCCGAAACCGAACTCGAGGAACCCGTACCCGGACTGGGCGTTGTTCCATTCGATCAGGGGGATCAGCTCGAGGCGGGCGAAGTCGGATTCGAAGTGCCAGCGGATCGGCCGGCCGAAGTAGTCCTCCCAGATGTCGAGGACCCGGCGGACGGTGGCGTACATGGTGGCGGCGGAGAACTCCCGGCTGTCCGGGTCGAGGTGGTCGAAATGGCCGTCCGGCCCGGGTTCCACCGGCGGCTGGCGCTCACCGGTGAACGGCGGCCGGACGAACTGGTTGTAGGGGAGCTTGCCGATCGCGTCGACGACGAACATCCGGTCGTCGGCGGGTCCTCTTTCGATGGCGCCCGGCGACGGGGCGACAACGATGGTCTCCGGCTCGGCGAACAGTGGTGAGCCGTCGGCCTTGGTGAGGAATCGGGGCTGCGGGAAGATCCGGAACCGGGTGCCGGTCTCGGCGAGTCTGCGGTCGAGCTCGAGCGACATGAGAACCTCCCAGAGGTGTGACCTTCAGCGGTAGACCCGGCCTGATCCGAAGTCAATGAAGGTGTCCATGAACCATCCCTAGGAACACCCGAGCAGCCACCCGGAGAAGGTCGCCCCGGGAAGCGGTCACCCCCGGATCCGCCGGCTTTGCGCGGAGCGACGCAGGCTACTGAGAAAGTGCCGATACTGGACGGATGAACGGGGTGGAGCGGGAGACGAGCCGGCTCGCCGGGCTGCACGAGTACAGGCTGCTGGACACCCCGCCGCACGAGGAGTTGCGGGCCGTGGTGCGGGTCGCCGCGGCCGTGGCCGGCGTGCCTGCCGCCGCCCTCAACCTGATCGACGAGCACCGCCAGGTCCAGCTCGTCACCGTCGGTTTCCGCGGCCGTGACTGCGACCGGCGCGACTCGATGTGCGGGGTCCGGCTGCACACCGGCCGCCCGGTGCATCTGCCGGACGCCCGCCTCGACCCGGACTACCGGGACAACCCGTGGGTGACCGGTGAGCTGGGGCTGGTCCGGCTCTACGCGAACGCGCCGCTGATCACGCCGGAGGGGTTCGTCCTCGGGACCCTCTGCGTCTTCGACACCGAGCCGCACGAGCTCACCGCCGAGCAGATGGCCCGGCTGCGGGACCTCGCCGGGGTGATCGTCGCATTCTTCGAGGGACGCCGGCAGACCCGGCTGACCGCCGAGTTCGCGGCCGCCACCGAAGCCCGCAAACAGTGGGCGGAGGCGCTGCTCGACGGCATCAACGTGGCGGTGATCGCGCTCGACACCGAGTACCGGTCGACCCTCTTCAACCGGGCGGCCCGGGACAGTCACGACCCGGATGTGGATCTGAACGCGGCCCCGGTCGGCGTCGCCGAGCGCTATCAGATCTACGAACCGGACGGCTGTACCCCGGTGGCCGACGACGAGACGCCGCTGATCGTGGCACTCACCGGCGGTGGCCCGGTCATCGGCAAGGAGATGATCCTGCGGGGGACCAGGAACGGAACCGTCCGGGTCCGGGCGAACGCCCGTGCCCTGCACGCTCCCGACGGGTCGATCAGCGGCGCGGTGGTGGCGCTGCACGACGTCACCGCCGAGGCGGCCCGCAAACGGCTCGTCGAGGAGGCCCGGTCCCGGCTCGCCACCGCCAACGCCGAGTTGCGGCGCTCGAACACCGACCTGACGAACTTCGCCGCCGGGGTCAGCCACGACCTGGTCGCTCCGCTCGCCGCGGTCGGCGGCTACCTGGAACTGCTCGCCGACGAGGTGACCGGACCGGCGGCCGGACACGTGGCGGCCGCGAGCCGGGCCGTCGAGGAGATGCGGGACCTGATCCGGTCCCTGCTCGGCGCGGCCCGGTCAGATCCGCCGCAGGACTGCCGATAGGTCAGGGGTGGACGTGGAACGCGAGCAGCGGCGGCTGGCGGCGTTGCACGAGTACCACCTGCTCGACGCACCCGCCGACGACGAGCTGGAGGCGGTGGTCCGGGTCGCCGCGGCGATCGCGAGGGTGCCGACCGCGACTCTGAACCTGATCGACGACCACCGGCAGTGCCAGCTCACCACCGTCGGCTTCCGCGGCGCGGACTCGCCGCGTTCGGAGTCGATGTGCGCGATCCGGTTCGAGGCCGGCGAGTTCATGTACACCCCGGACGCCAGCCGGGACCCGATCTACCGGAGCAACCCGTGGGTGACCGGCGTCCACGGCGGCGTCCGGCTCTACGGCTCGGCGCCGATCGTCACACCGGACGGCTACGCGCTGGGCTCGCTCTGCGTCTTCCACGATCAGCCGGGCACGCTCGACGCCGTCCAGACCGCCCGTCTGCGGGATCTGGCGAGCGTGGTCCTCGCCCTCTTCGAACGCCGCCGGCAGGCCCGGACCAACCGGGAGCTGGCCGTGGTCGCCGAGGCCCGGCAGCGGTGGACCGACACGCTGCTGGAGACGATCGACGTGGCGGTGGTCGCCGCGGACCAGTCCGGCCGGCTCACCGTCTTCAACCGGGCCGCCCGCGAATGGCACGGCCGCGACGCCGACCCGACGCTGGACCCGCGCGAGTTCGCCAGCCGCTACCAGCTCTACGCCACCGACGGCGTCACCCCGCTGCCACCCGCGCAGATCCCGCTGCTGCGCGCCCTGCGCGAGGGCACCGTCGAGAACGCCGAACTGATCATCAAGCGCCCCGCCGCCGACCCGATGCACGTCACGGTGAGCGGCCGCGCGCTGGTCTCCCCGGACGGCACCCCGATGGGCGCGGTCGTCGCGATGACCGACGTGACGAGCGACCGCGCCCAGCAGCGCGCGATCGAGGCGGCCCGGCGCGAGCTCGCCGCCGCGAACGAGGAGCTGCGCCGCTCCAACGCCGAGCTGACGAACTTCGCCGGCGCGGTCAGCCACGACCTGGTGGCGCCGCTCTCCGCGGTCCGCGGTTACCTGGAACTCCTCGGGGACGAGGTGACCGGCGACCACCGTGCCTGGGTGGACGCCTGCTGCCGGGCGGTGAACCGGATGCGCGACCTGATCGGTTCCCTGCTTCAATACGCCCAAGCCGGCAGCGCCCCGATCCACCGCGTCCCGGCCGATCTGGGCCGGATCACCGAGGACGTCCTGGCCGACCTCCAGTCAGCCGTCGAGGAGGCATCGGCCGAGGTCACCGTCCCGGCCCCGCTGCCCGAGGTCTCCTGCGACCCGGTGCTGGCCCGCCAGCTCCTGCAGAACTTGATCGCCAACGCGATCAAATACCGCGATCCGGCCCGCCCCTGCCGCGTCACGGTGACCGCCGCCCGCACACCCGAAGCCTGGTCGATAACGGTCGCCGACAACGGCATAGGCATCCCACCTGACCAGCGCCGCCGCGTCTTCGACATGTTCACCCGCCTCGACGACACCCCCGCCGGCGGCCACGGCATCGGCCTGTCGAGCTGCCTGCGCATCGTCGACCGCCACGGCGGCACCATCCGGGTCGAGGAAAACCCCGGCGGCGGGACCTGCGTGATCTTCTCACTCCCCGATTGAAGGTACCGTTTTGCCTGCTTGTGCTACGGCTGGCGTGGGTGGGGCGTGTGGGAGCCGTAGCTGGCGCAGGTTCCCGGCCCGTGTTGCCTGTCTGGGCTACGGCTCGGGTTCGCGAGCCGTAGCCGGCGCAGGTTCCGGAGCCGTTTTGCCTGTCTGGGCTACGGCTGGCGTGTGTGAGCCGTAGCTGGCGCAGGCTCCGGGCCCGTTTGCCTGCCTGAGCTACGGCTCGGCCGGCGGTCAGCGGGACGGGCGCAGCAGCGGGGGGTGCAGCAACGCCGCCGGCCCCCGCCGATACAGCTGAGCCGGCCGCCCCCGATCCCGGATCACGGTGTTCCCGGTCGGCTCCACGAAACCCTCCGCCGACGTGACCTTGCGATGGAAGTTGCGGGGATCGAGCGTCGTCTGCCACACGGTCTCGTAGACCGCCCGCAACTGAGCCACCGTGAACTCCGGCGGGCAGAACGCTGTCGCCAGCGGCGTGTACTCCAGCTTCGCCCGGGCCCGTTCCAGCCCGTCCGCGAGGATCCGGTCGTGGTCGAAGGCTAGGTCCCGAACGTCGCACGGCCGCCACTCCGCCCCGGACGCGTCGCTGCCGGCGGTCGGCGCGGGCAGGTCGGGCAGCAGCGCGAGGTACGCGACGGTCACGACCCGGCCGCGCGGATCCCGCCCCGGCGTCCCGTATGTGGCGAGTTGCTCCAGATGACCGGCCTGCGGGTCGAGCCCGGTCTCCTCCCGCAGCTCCCGCACGGCGGCCGCGTCCAGGTCCTCGCCGTCCAGCACGAACCCGCCGGGAAGAGCCCATCTTCCCTGGTACGGCGGTATGCCCCGGCGGATCAGCAACACCTGCAGCGCGCCCTGCCGGATGGTCAGCAGTACGAGATCAACTGTGATGGCCGCCATATTAAGCGTCATGTTGACGATAATAGCGTGCATGATTATCGTCAGATTGACGAGAACGAGGAAAGGCAACAGACATGGCTGACGTGACACGCCGACTGCACCTGCGGCACCTCCGGGCGGCGCCGACCACCTGGGTCAGTCACACCGTCCGGGGCACCGCGAAACGGGCCGGCACCGGGCTGTCGTTCTGGTACCGGCCGCTGACCGCCGCGCTCTCCGAGGTTCCGGTGGACGACCGGGAGCTGCCGCTGCTGTTCCACGCGCGGACCGAGGACTTCGCCGACGTGACAGTCCAGGCGACGGTGACCTACCGGGTGAGCGACCCGGCCGCCGCCGCGGCACGGCTGGACTTCTCCATCGACCCGTACAAGGGAATCTGGCGGGGTCAGCCCCTGGACCAGGTGGCGGGGCTGCTCGCCGAGCTGGCCCAGCAACCGGCCCTCGACCTGCTGGCCCGGCTGCCGCTGGCCGAGGCTCTGACCACCGGCGTCGCCCGGATCCGGCAGTCGGTCGCGGACGCCCTCGCGGCCGACCCGCGGCTCACCGAGACCGGCGTGTCGGTGGTCAGTGCCCGGGTGGTGGCGATCCGCCCGGAGCCCGATCTGGAACGGGCCCTGCAGACGCCGACCCGCGAGCAGGTGCAGCAGGACGCCGACCGGGCCACCTACGCGCGCCGGGCGCACGCCGTGCAGCAGGAGCAGTCGATCGCCGAGAACGAGCTGCAGAGCAAGATCGAGCTGGCCCGGCGTGAGCAGGAGCTGGTCGAGCAGCACGGCGCGAACACCCGGCGCGAGGCCGAGCTGGACGCCGAGACGAAGCTGGTCGCGGCCCGGTCCGCGGCGGACCGGGAGGAGGTCGCGAGCATCGCGGCGGCGGAGCGGATGCGGCGCGAGTCGGCCTCCGAGGCCGAGGCAGCGAGGGTACGGGACGAGGCCCGCGCCGCCGGAGCCCGAGCCGTCGGACTGGCCGAGGCGGAGGCCGAAACCGCGCGCCTGGCCGCGTACCGTGATCTGCCGCCGGCCGTCCTGCAGGCGCTCGCCCTCAAGGAGCTGGCCGCCCACGTGCCCGCGATCGGCGAGCTCACTGTCACCCCGGACCTGCTCAGCAAGCTGGTCGGGCGGCTCGGATGAGATCGCGGAAACACGACCGGGAAAACGGCGCCCGAGTCCGGCGGCCACGATGAGCACCCTGCCCCCGCGCGTGGTGGTCGTGTCGCGGCGCAGCGAGCTCGACGAGTTGCTCGCCCGGCACGGCACCCGCGGCGCCGCCGCCTTCTTCCTGCGCCAGCGCGGCCGCGATCTGGACGAGGTGACCCAGCGGCACGAGGCGTTGCGGTCCGCGCTGACCGAGGTCGGCGCGGCGGTGCCCGCGGACTGGCGGCGCGGCCACGTGGAACGCGCCGACCTGCCGCGATTCCTGTTCGCGCCGGAGGACGTGGTGATCGCGGTGGGCCCGGACGGCCTGGTCGCGAACGTGGCGAAGTACCTGGACGGCCAGCCGGTGATCGGCGTCGACCCGGAGCCGGGCCGCAACGCGGGCGTGCTGGTGCGCCACCGGCCGTCGGCGGTGGCCGGACTGCTGCGCGCCCGCCCGTCCGGCCAGGAGCGCACCATGGTGACGGCCCGGCTCGACGACGGCCAGGAGCTGTCCGGGCTGAACGAGATCTATGTCGGTCACGCCGGCCATCAGTCGGCGCGGTACGTGCTCACCGACCCGTCCGGCGCCCGGGAGCGCCAGTCATCCTCCGGCCTGATCGCCGGCACCGGCACCGGAGCGACCGGCTGGTGCGCCTCGATCGCCCGGGACCGTGCCGTCGCCCCGCCGGCGCCGGCGCCGGGCGAGGAGGCCCTGTGCTGGTTCGTCCGGGAGGCCTGGCCGTCACCGGCGACCGGGGTGTCGCTGGTCGCCGGTACGCTGACCGGCCGGGCCGAGCTGGAGCTGACCAGCGAGTCGGAACGCCTGGTCGCGTTCGCCGACGGCGTGGAGTCCGACGCCCTGGAGCTGTCCTGGGGCCAGCGGATCCGGATCAGCGTGGCCGGCCGGCGCCTGCATCTGGTCTGACCAGCCGGTGCAGCGTGACGTCGCTCAACTCGCCGCCCGCGGCGGTAGCGGTGAGGTACGTGTGGAACGGCTGCCGCCGCCGGTCGGTCGGGGAACCCGGGTTGAGCAGCCGCAACCCGCCCGGCGCGACGCTGTCCCACGGGATGTGCGAGTGCCCGAAGACCAGCACGTCGGTGTCCGGGAATCGGTCCGCGCAGCGCCGCTCCCGCCCGGCCGCCGGTCCGGTCTCGTGGACGACGGCCATCCGCACCCCGCCGATCTCGGCGCGCGCGATCTCGGGCAGCCGGGCCCGCAGCGCCGGCCCGTCGTTGTTGCCGTAGCAGGCGACCAGCCGGGCGGACCGCGCTTCGAGCAGGTCGAGCAGCGCCACGTCCACCCAGTCGCCGGCGTGCACCACCACATCAGCCTCGGCGACCGCCGCCCAGAGCTGCTCGGGCAGGTCCCGGGCCCGCTTCGGGAGATGGGTGTCGGACATCAGCACGAGTCGCACCCGCCGAGCCTATGTCCCCGCGCTGCGCCCGGCGCGGCGCCGGACCCGCTGCACCCGGCGCGGCGCCGGTACTCAGCGCTTCTCGTTGTCCCCGAGCTGGCGCATCGCCCGCTCGGCGAGGCTGCCGCCGAGCCGGCCCATGGCCGAGAAGGCCCGGCCGCCGGTCTCCTTGCCGAACTTCCAGGCGACGTCGACGCCCTCCGCGCCGGTCTCGAGCGCTCGGTCCCGTACCTCCGCGGCCGCGTCCGTCCACGCTCGCGCCCGCAGCGACCGCCGGAGACGGTCGATGCCGAGACGTCCGTCGAAGTCGACGACGGCGCTCGTGACGTGGTTGCGCGAGTGCACCAGGGACCGGGACGAGGCGGGGTTGAGCAGCACCTTCGCGTTGGCCGTGGTGGCGGCCGCGTCGAGGCGGGCGAGCAGCTGCCCGGTGCTGTGCGAGATGAGCTCCAGGCGGTTCTGCCGGGCGGTCCGCAGCGCGAGACGGTGCCGGTCCAGCTCCTCCGGGGTCGTGTTCAGCACCCGATCGAGCTCCAGCACGGCGATCCCGTCCTGCAGCTGGAAGCAGCGGGCCAGGACCGAGAGCCACTCGATGATCGTGGACTCGGCCTGCTTGGACGTCCGGGCGAGGTCGCTGATGCCGGACTGCTGCTCCAGTTTCACCGCGAGCGCGTCGAGCTGGCGGAGCGCGTACGCCTGGGTCCGGGTGAGCGTCACCGGGGTGGCCTGCACCTTGGACCAGGTGACGTCGGAGACCCAGCCGACCTGATCGCGGATGATCATGGCCTCTTCGATCACGAGATCCACGCCGATCATGTCCGCCAGCACCGCGTCCTTCTGGGCGCGGAGCACGTCGTCGACCTTCTGGTCGATCACCTTGAGGTACTCGGTGATCTCCTCCATGGTCTGCTTCATCGCGAGCTGCGCCATCAACCCCGCCGCGCCGGACAGCACCGCGGGGTTGGCCAGCATCGTCGCGGGCGACGACGTCACGATCTCCAGGAGTCCATGGATCTTGCCGGAATCGGTCAGCACCGCGCGGCTCAGGCCGTCCTGCGAGCCCTTCATCAGGCCGTACTTCTGGATCGCCTGGGCGGACTGCTCGCTCAGCTTCACCCAATGGCCGGACTTCTCGGAGATCTCAGACGCCGCTTTCGCGGCTTTGGCCCCGGTTCCGAGGATCGAGCTGAGCCGGTTCATCCCGAGGTCCTTGGGCGCCGGCAGCCGCTCGGAGACCAGGAACCGCTCGACCATCGCCCGGTTGCCGATGACCGCCAGCCCGTCGCCGTCGCTGATCAGCTCAATCTCATTCATGGTCAGCTCCTGCTCAGAAGAGGGGTGTGCGGTTCTGGTAACCGGTGGCGAGGCGGACACCGGCGCGCAGGTTCTTGCCGGTGCCGCGGAACAGCATCAGATGACCCGTCGAGGACTGCACCGCTATGACGTCGGTGAATCCGTCGCGGTCGAAGTCGCCGGTGCCGGTGATGTCCCGGAAGCCCTTCATCCGGCCGATGCCGACCCGGGCCTTGAAGCCGTTGCCCTTGCCGGGATAGAGGTAGAGCGTGCCGGTCCTGGTCTCGCGGACCAGCAGGTCGGCGTACCCGTCCCGGTTGTAGTCGCCGACCCCGGTGAACTCGCCGCGATCCGCCCAGTTCCCGTACGCGATCGCTTTGCGGGCGCCGAACGTGGCCCCCTTCTTGCCGGGGTACAGATAGACGTCGCCGTTGCTGACCTGAGTGGCGAGCAGGTCGGGATATCCGTCCCGGTTGAAGTCGCCGATGGCCGTCAGCTCGCGCATGTGGGTGAACTTCTTGAAGATGACTTTGCGCGTACCCAATCGGCCGTTGCTCGTGCCGGGGTAGAAGAGGAGGACTCCGGCGTTGCTGCGGGCGACGACGTCGGAGTGACCGTCCCGGTTGAGGTCCATCCGGAGAATGGCGTTCATCCCGGCGAAACCACCGGCGATCTTGGTGCGGTTCGCCTCGGAGATGTACGAGCCGTTGCCGGGGTAACTGAACAGATTGCCGCTCGACCGGGTGCGTGCCAGCACGTCCGGCCAGCCGTTCCGCGTCCAGTCGCCGAACTTCGCGGACGGCAGCCGGGCGAAGTCCAGATAGTCGTTGTCGATGTTGATGGTGACGCCGCCCCAGGTCTCCTTGTGGTCGCCGCGGTACTGCTTCATCCGGCGTCCCGGCGTCCAGTACGACGACGGGATCACCGTGTCGGCGGTGGTGACCACCTGATCCCAGCGGGCGAAGTCCATGTAGTCCGGGCGGACGTATCCGGCCTTGTTGTAGGCGGCCACCTGGTCGGCCACGCCGGAGCTGACGCTGCTGTAGAAACCGGAGAAATAGCCGTGGTCGTGCAGCCGGGCGGTCCAGCCCTTCATGAAGGCGAGAACACCGTTGCGGCAGGCGGCGTCGTTCGTGCGGTACGCCTCCATGTCGTAGATGAGCACGCTTTCCCGGGACAGGCCGATCGCCTTCGCCTGCGCCACCGCGTCATCGGCGATTGAACGGCCCTGCTTCTCGGCGTTCTTGTTGTCGATGCGGTTCTTCTTGGTGGTCGTGGTGCAGGTGGCCTGCGGGCCCACGTACAGCGGAATGAGCCGCCACCCGCGACCGATCTGCTCGCGTACCCAGGAAGCGGTCAGATTGGGTTGCGCGCAACCCCGGTTGTTGCCGCCGAAATAGATGCCCACCGCCCGGTACGGCGATGTCAGCCACGCTTTCATCGCGGCGCTCGACGGCGCGGTGCAGGCGTCGAATCCGTAGCCCTTGAAGGTGCCCGGTTGCGGCGGTAGGGCAGCGGCGGCCGCGGCGTTCCCGGTCACGAGAGCGAGCGGCGCGACACAGAGCGCGACGACCAGGGCGCCGAGGAGGCGCTTCCGGTACTTCAAGAGCATGGAGTGACCTCTTCGGGCAGTCGTGAGCCCACCGAGGCTGCCAGACGAGCGGACGACCCGCCAGGCCCGTTCGGGCGACAGTCGATCACCGGAAAGGTGCGCAACCGCCTCCCGTGATGTCCGGTTCCCGGCGTTTGCCGCTGGCGAAGCGGCATGCCCGCGACGAAGTTGTCGTACGGGTGTACGAGAATGTCGGGGGTTCATCCGAAGGAGGCGTATCCATGGATCCCACGGCGCTGCCATCCGCGCGCTTCGCTCCTATGATCGGCGGCATGCTGGAAGACCACAGGTCGGAGGTGGCGGCACTCGTCGCGTTGCTTCAACAGCCGGGCGCGCGATGGCCGGAGATAACGGCGGACGTCTTGGCGGCCGGTAGCGCCCTGGCCGTGCTGAGCCGCACCCTGGGCGGGACGGGAACTTTGTTCCCCGATCTCACCGCTGTTGACGCGGCCCTGGAAACGGCAGCGGCCGGCGTGCGGTCCTGGCAAGCGGACGGAATTGGCGTGCACACGCTGTTCGATGACGCCTACCCGGCGCGTCTGAGGGACATCTGGCAGATGCCTCCGATCGTCTTCACGCGTGGTTCCCTCGCGGAGGACCACCGTGCGGTGGCAGTCGTCGGGACGCGGCAGCCCACCGACCGAGGGCTCGCCACGGCCGAGTCCGTCGCGTCAGCGCTGGCAGAGGCCGGCGTAACGGTGGTGTCCGGCCTCGCGGCCGGTATCGACACCGCGGCGCACACGGCGGCGCTGAGAGCCGGTGGGCGGACGGTCGCCGTGATCGGCACCGGTGTCAACCGTTACTACCCGGCCCCCAACCGCGAGCTGCAGCAGCGCATCGTCCGGGACGGCCTGGTCCTCAGCCAGTTCTGGCCGGAGGCGGGACCCACGAAACAGTCCTTCCCGATGCGAAACGCGGTCATGAGTGGTTACGCCGCTGCGACGGTCGTTATCGAGGCGGCCCATCAGAGTGGAGCGCGCATCCAGGCACGGCTTGCGCTGGAGCATGGCCGTCCCGTGGTTCTGACCGACTCCCTGCTGGTGCACGACTGGGCCCGCGACTACGCGAAACGGCCTGGAGTTGCGGTCGTGAGCAGCGCCGCCGATCTCATCGCCACCGTCGATGAGATGGTCCGGCAGATCCCTGATGCGAAAAGCGCGCTCGAGGGTCTGCCGCGCCTTGCCAACCTTTAGGGATTGGGCGGCCGCTCAGACTGAGGAGATTCAGTCGGTCGAGCGGCAGCGAACCTACCTTCGCAATCCGCTGGCACCCGGCCCGGGAATCTGTGCGGTGTGCCGGAGCACTGCCGGCTCCGGATACACCGTGTGCTTCCCGTGCGGTCAGCATCGTCATGCCGCACAGGGGAATCTCGCCGACGCTGTCGCACCAGTCGCCTATGCGATCAAGCGCACCCAGCACGCCCACAGCCTTGCCGTCTACAAGGCGACACCGCCGTCCGCCCAGGCGAAGCGGAGCCTCTCCTCGCTTGCGGTCATGTTCATCGCGTTCCACTGGGAGTGTCTGACGGGTGCCGTCGGCGGGTCGTTCACTCACATCGTCACGGTGCCGTCCACCCGGTCCAGGCCGGGGCCGCATCCGCTCGAAAGCATGGTTGCCGAGCGTGTCGGGCTGCCTACGTTGAGGCCGATCGCGAATCCGGCCTATCCGGCGGAGGATCGCGGCTTTCGCGCCGACCGGTTCCTGTTACCTCGCGTCGTACCGGAAGGGAGCCGGATCCTGCTGATCGACGACACGTGGACCACCGGTGGCCGCCTTCAGTCCTTGGCGTTCGCGCTCAAGTCAAGCGGGGCCGAGGCAGTCGCGGCGGTTGTTCTCGGCAGGCATGTCAACCCGGACTACGAGCCGGCCAAGCCACTGATCAACCGGCTGCGGAGCGCGCCCTGGTTCGATCTTGACCGGTGTGCGCTCGAGGACGGCCCGCCCGGCTGGTGAGCTGGGCCACTCGGGCGGGAGGCCCCGGGAACGCGGCCGCTAGCGTACGGCGAGTGGATCACCTCACTGGGCGTCAACGCCGGGCCGCACTGATCGCGCTCTCGCTGGGTGGTGTGGCGATCGGGCTGACCGAGTTCGTGGCCATGGGACTGCTGCCGGACATGGCCCGTGCGCTGCTGCCCGAGGCGTGGGCGCGGTCGAACGCGGACGCCGTCGCTCAGGCCGGGTGGATCATCACCGCGTACGCGCTGGGGGTTGTCGCGGGCGCGCCGCTGATCGCCGCGCTCTCCGCCCGGATGCCGCGCAAGCGGCTGGTCCTCGCTCTTCTGGTGCTGTTCGCGGCGGGCACGTTCGCGTCGGCGGTGGCGCCGAACTTCGAGCTGGTGCTGGTGGCGCGGTTCGTCGCGGCGCTGCCGCACGGCGCGTACTTCGGTGCGGCGGGCCTGCTCGCGGCGAGCCTGATGGGGCCGGGCAACGAGGCGCGCGGATACTCGATCGTGCTGGGCGGGCTGACCATCTCGAACGTGGTCGGGGTTCCGCTGATCACGCATCTGGGGCAGTCGGCGGGCTGGCGGGTCGCGTACTCGGTGATCGCTGTCGTCTTCCTGCTCACCCTGCTCGCGGTCTCGGCGACGGTGCCGGACGCGCCGGCGAAGGAGGGCGGCTCGCCGGCCGCCGAGCTGCGGTCGCTGAAGAAACCGCAGGTGTGGCTGGTCGCGGTGACCGCGGCGGTCGGGTTCGCCGGGTTCTTCGCGGTGAACACCTACATCGCTCCGGTGACGACCGAGGTGACCGGGCTGCCGGAGAGCGCTGTGCCGTGGGTGCTCGCCGTCTTCGGCCTCGGCATGACCGCCGGCAACTTCCTCGGCGGCGCGTTCGCCGACCGTAACCTGCCTGTCGCGACGACCGCCGGCTTCGCCGGGGTGATCGTGTCGACGGTGTTCTTCGCGGTGTTCGCGCCGACCACGATCGGCCTCTTCGCCGGCGCGTTCCTGACCGGCGCGACGTGCATCTTCCTCGGCCCGGCGCTGCAGGCGCGGCTCATCACCGTCGCTCCGGAGGCCCAGCTGATGGGCGCCGCCGTCAACCAGAGCGCGATGAACCTGGCCAACAGCCTGGGTGCCGCGCTCGGCGGTCTGGTCATCGCCCGGGGGTACGGCTACCTGGCGCCCGCCTGGACCGGGGTGGCCCTGGCGGTGGCCGGTCTGGCCCTCGCCGGCACGAGTTTCGCCCTGGACCGCCGGTCGCAGGCACGGAAGGTTCCCGCCGGAAATCGATGACAACCGGTTCCGGGTCCGGTCCCGTCTCAAGGGTGACGAACACCGACGGGAAGGACGCGGGGCATGCGCGATGGCGCGGAGGAGGAGTACGTCGAGTACGTCACGGCACGGGTCCCCGTGCTGCGGCGGCTGGCGTACGTCCTGACCGGCGACGGGCACCGCGCCGACGACCTGGTCCAGCAGACGATCACGACGTTGTACCTGAAGTGGCAGCGGGCGCGGGCCGCCGACAACCTGGACGCCTACGTCCGGACCATGCTGATCCGCGGGTACGTCGACGAGAAGCGTCTCGCCTGGTCCAAGGTCCGGCTGTTCCGGCACCTGCCGGAACCCGAGCCGGTCGAGGAGACCGGCGCCGAGGACCGGACGATCCTGCGGGCCGCGCTGCGCCGGGTGCCGCGCCAGCAGCGGGCCGTGCTCGTGCTGCGTTTCTTCTACGACCTGCCGGTCGACGAGGTCGCCGGGATCCTGGGCTGCACCGCCGGAACCGTCAAGAGCCACACCTCCCGCGGGCTGGCCACGCTGCGCCGCCTGCTCCCACCGCGAATCGAGGTGCCACGATGACGGAACTGCTGCGTTCGCTCGATGACGAGCCCGACACCCCGTCCACTGTCGACGTCCGGCGGGCGATCGCGACGGCCCGCCGCACCCGGCGCGTCCGGCGCGGCGTCACGGGGGCGGGCGCCGCCGTGGTGACGGTGGCGGCGTCCCTCGCCGGTTTCACGCTGACCCGGCCGACCGCGGCCCCGCCGCCGCCCGTTCTGGCGACCAGCGCGCCGCAGCCGAGCGTGGCGGCGGCGCCCACCGTGACCCGGTGCGCGATCAGCCGGCTCCCGGTGCCGGACAAGGCGCCGATGGCCCTGGTCACCGCGGCCGACCCGACCGGCGCGTGGATCGCCGGGCGGATCTATCCGAAGTCGGGCGGCTACCAGGCGGTGCTCTGGCACGACGGCACTGTCGCGAAGGTGATGCTGCCCGGCGACCTGGAGGAGGCGCTGCGCGACGTCAACTCGTCCGGCACGGCCGTCGGCTGGAGCTACACCGAGGACGGGCCGGTGCCGTACGCGTACCGGAACGGCGAGATCACCAAGCTGGCGGCGAGCGGCTCCGCGCTCGGGATCAACGACGCCGGCCGGATCGTCGGTGACGACGACGAGGGCAACGCGGTGGTCTGGGAGTCGGTGGGTGCGAAACCGTCCCGTCTGCCGGCGCCGTCCTCCGCGAAGACCGTGCAGGCCCGTGCCATCGACCTGGACGGGACCGTCGTCGGGAGTCTTGACCTGTCGATCCCGTACATCTGGCTGCCGGACGGCACGCATCGCCGGATGCCGATGCCGGAGATCGACGGCAAGCCCGCGGCGATCGCGCAGGCGTTCGACATCCGCAACGGCTGGGTGACCGGCATGGCGAGCACGAAGTCGTTCAAGGACAGCCGGGGCAGCGCTCCGGTGCACGCGGTGCGGTGGAACCTGCGTACCGGTGAATCGGAGCTGGTGGGGGAGTTGCAGTACCCGGCGGACGCGGTGAACGCGTACGGCTGGCAGGTCGGCAACGACCGCAAGGGGTACCCGGTCCTGATCACCGGCGAGAAGCCGATCCGCCTCCCGGGCCTGGCGAAACACCGGGCCGACGGCACCGCCACGATCGCCTCGACGCTGAGCGACGACGGCCGGATCATCGCCGGCCAGTCGGACGACACGACGAACACCATCCAGGCCGTCATGTGGCGCTGCCGATAGGGAACAATCTCCGTCCATGACCGAAACGCTGCGGAGCTGGTGGCGGCTGCCCGACGAGACGCGCAAGGACGTCCGTGCTCTCGCGAAGGCCGGCCGTCACCACCCCGACCCCGAGATCGCCTGGGTGGCCTGGCGCTGGGCGCAGACGGTGCTGCCGGTGGGCGCGCCCGAGCCGGGCCGGTTCCGCAACATCCTGAGCGCGATCGGGTTCTGGGCGCACATCGTCATCGATCTCGCGTCGGCCACGCACCCGGACGATCCCGCGGAGCCGCGGTGGCTGGACCGGCGGCGGGCCCGGCGCATCCTGCGCCTCGGCCCGCCGATCAACTGACGAGGGTACGGGGGTCAGTCGCTCTTGCGTTTGTAGATGCGGTTGACCTCCACCTCGGCGACCGTGACCGCCTGCTCCCACCCCTCCGGCAGCGTCCCCGGCCCGGGCCGGGTGTGCTCGACCCGGCCGCCGGTGTGCAACCGCAACTGGATGGTGTCCGGGTCGCTCGGATAGAGCGTGTGGACGACGTCGATCCGCCGCACCTCACGGGCCGGGTAGGTGGTCGCGGTGGTGTCGTTGCGGATCACCGTGAACGCGCCGTCCCGCAGCTCGATCGCCAGGACCGCGCGCCGGTCCCGCCAGAGCGCCCGGGCCGCGAAGATCCCGGCCACCGGCACGAACACCAGCGACGCCCAGAGCGCCCAGCCGGTGAAGCCGGCCGGCACGCCGGCGCAGAAGATCAGCAGGAACGGGACGAACGAAGCGATCATGAGTACGCCGGCGTCGCGCAGCACGTGATCACGGTCCTGGTGGGTGGCCCGCCAGATGATCAGTTCACTGTTCTCCACGGCGTCATCGTCCCGGTGCCTGTCAACAGCGGTTCGCCCCCCTGAGGCGATTCAGCGAGCTGCCATGGTTTGTTCGGCTGCCGTTAACCTGTGGCGACCTACCATTCAGCCATGACCGCGCCGATCATCACCAGCCGCGCCGACGTGGCGCGCTCCCTCGCGGACGCTCTTCTCGGTGCGGGCACCGATCGGTGGCGGCACAGCGCGGGTGTCGCGGCCCGCGCGTCCGACCTGGCGCTGCGGCTCGGCCTCGACCACGACCTGCTGGTCTCGGCCGCCTGGCTGCACGACATCGGCTACGCGGCGCCGCTCGTCGACACCGGCTTCCACCCGATCGACGGCGCCCGGCACCTGACGAGCGAGGGCTGGCCGGCCCGGGTCGCCGGCCTGGTGGCGTACCACTCCGGCGCCCGCTTCGTCGCCGAGATCCGCGGCCTCTCCGCCGAGCTCGCTCAGTTCCCCGACGAGCAGACGGTCGTCTCCGACGCGCTCACCTACGCCGACCAGACCGTCGGCCCGCGCGGCCAGCGGGTGGATCCCGAGACGCGCTACACCGAGATGCTGCACCGCCACGGCCCGTGCTCGTTCAACGCGCGCGTCGACCCGGTCCGCCGCCCTCACCTGCGGGCCATCGCCGCCCGCATCGAGCACCTGCTCGCCGCCTGACCGATCCCGGTAGCACGAGCGCCGAGCTTCTCGCCCGTCAGCCTGCGCTGACCTTGCTGGCTGATCAAGGAGCCGTCGCCGGATAGGTACGTGCGGTGGCGCCGCCCGGTTGTCGATCGTGGAGCGGTGCGGCGGGCTGGCGCGCAGTGTTCTCGGAACAGGTATCCGGCAGCCCTGACGACCAGCCGGTCCAGCCGGTCCAGCTGGTCCAGCCGGTCCAGCCGGTCCAGCTGGTCGTCAGTGCGCTCGGCCGCGGCGATGGTCCCGAGGTGCGTCATCACCGCTGACCCTGCTGGTTGATTAAGGAAGTCGTTCACCGGCGGAAAACGTGGGTGCGGCCGCCGATGATCAGTCGCCGGGCCGTCCCCGCGGGCCGACGGATCTTCGTGAGGTTGCTGCCGGACTGGGCGCGTCGGAGCACTGTGTCGACGGTCAAGACGACGTGTTTCCGCTGGTAGCCAGCACAAGCTACGGCCGGGTGGCGCCGGCCGTAGGCCAGAGCGGTTACCCGGGCTTGATCACATGCTTGAGCTACGGCCGGGTGGCGCCGGCCGTAGGCCCGAGCGGTTACCCGGGCTTGATCACATGTGTGGGCTACGGCCGGGTGGCGCCAGCCGTAGGCCAGAGCGGCTACCCGGGCTTGATCACACGCTTGAGCTACGGCCGGGCGGCGCCAGCCGTAGGCCAGAGCGGCTACCCGGGCTTGATCACACGCCTGAGCTACGGCCGGGTGGTGCCGGCCGTAGGCCAGAGCGGTTATCCGGCTTGATCACATGTGTGGGCTACGGCCGGGGCGGCGAGTTCCAAGATCGGCGAGGTGGGAGGTGCCAGGGGGGAGGGAGGTGCCAGGTGCGAGGTGCCAGCCGCAGGACGCCGGCGCGGGGTCGGCGGGGCACGCGGGGGCGCGGGGCCGAGGCCGAATATCTGCTGGTAGCGGGGCTTTCTTCATTAGCCAGCGGGGTCACCGCTGCAGGCCAGCCGAAAACCCGGGGCCGGGCCGCCCGCCAGCGCGAACCGTTGTCACCCAGCGTGCCGGCATCCGTGGTCAACGTCGCGCTTCACGGAAACGCGCGGACGCCGCAGGCCCTGCCGAATGACGCAGACCCACAGCGCTCCCCGGTGACCGGTGACCGACCGTGACACGCGGCGGATTCGGGGGCGCTCATCGGTGACGCCTCCCTCGGGTGTTCGTCACCCTGCCGCTGTCCCCCGGCGGAGACCACCCGCCGAACGGGCGATTAACGCCGCCAGGGGATCGGAGCGGACACGGCGGAGACGCCGGTCAGGGGACGATGACCACGCCGCCGCGAACCCCGCCCTGTGCGAGCCGCTCGTGGGCGGCCGCCGCGTCGGCGAACGGGTAGATCCCGGCGACCCGGAGCGGGATGTCGCCGCTGGTGACGAGCGTGACGAGGTCGCCCAGCCGGGCGCCGTCCGACTCGACCTCCAGCGTGAACGTCCGGATGCCCCGGACCGGCTCCGGGCGCAGCGGGGGAGAGGCGGCCACGTAGCCGCCGCCGTCCCGCACCAGATCCAGCAGCGATGAGCCGATCACCGCGAGGTCGACCACCGCGTCGTACGTGCCCTTCGGATCCTCGGAGCGGGACAGGAACGTCGCGCCGAGCGACTCGACGAACTCCCGGTCGCCGTCCCCGGCGAGCCCGGTGGCGTGCAGGCCGGCCGCCCGGGCCAGCGCCAGCACGAACCCGCCGACCTGCCCGGCCGCGCCGGTGACCAGCACCGTCGAACCGGCCGGGAGTGCGAGCAGGTCGAGGGCCTGTGCGGCGGCGAGGCCGTTGGTCGGCAGGGTCGCCGCCGCGGTGGCGGGGACGCCGGCCGGCGCGGCGGTCAGCGCGGTGGCGTCGAGCACCACGTACTCGGCGTGGGCGCCGGCCGTGGTCCGCAGCCAGGGTGAGAAACCGATGATCTCGTCGCCGATCGCGAAGTCCGGGCCGGCCGGCGACGGGCCGATCGCGTCGACGGTGCCGGCCACGTCCCAGCCCGGGGTGTAGGGGAGCCCGGTCGGCAGCGGCGCCGGGAATTTTCCGGAGCGGACCATCAGGTCGACCGGGTGCAGCGAGGACGCGGCGACCCGCACCCGTACCTGCCCCGGTCCGGGTTCGGGCACCGGCGCCTCGGTCACGTGCAGAACCTCGGGCCCACCGAACTGTGCGTAGCTGACCGCGCGCATCGTTGTTCTCCTTCGTGCGTTTCGTGAACACCACGACCGTACGAAGGAGGGGGTACTGTAAGAAAGTAGGTACCATTAAGTGCCTAAGGAACCCGGGGAGGTCCTGATGGCGACAACGTCCGCTGAGCAACGCCGTGAACAGGCGAAACGTGAGTACGACGCGTTCCTGGACGCCTGCCCGACCCGGGAGCTGCTGAGCCGCCTCACCGACAAGTGGGTCGCCCTGGTGATCCCGGCGCTCGCCGGTGGCCCGCAGCGGCACAGCGAGCTGGCCCACCGCATCGCCGGCGTCAGCCAGAAGATGCTCACCCAGACGCTGCGGACCCTGGAGCGCGACGGCCTGGTGACCCGCACGGTGACCGCCTCCGTCCCGGTCCGCGTGGATTATGAGCTCACGCCGCTGGGGCACGAGCTGTTCCCGGTCATGCTCGCCATCAAGGCCTGGGCCGAGTCCCACATGGACCGCGTCTTCGAGGCCAGGGCAGAGTTCGACGCCCGGGTGCCCTAGGGTGAATGGGTGAGTGACAGAGTCTCTGCCCTGATCATCGTCCTCACCGCAGCCGGTTTCATCCTCTTCGGAGTGTCGGTGATGGACCTCTCGTGGCCGACGGCCGCCTTCATCATCGGGGTGCCGGCGGCGGCCAGCCTCAGTGGTCTCTATCTGGAGAGCCGTCAGTCGCGCTGATCAGGAAGGCGGGATGCGACCTCCGCCCAGATGTGAGCCCCCGTGACCTCGACACCCGGCACCTCCGCCAGCAGCCGTTCCGGCTCCGCCAGCCCGGCGATGCTGCGAAGCAGGTCGGCCCCCAGTTCCGCGGCCGCGTCCTCCAGATCGTCCTCCTCCGCGTCCCAGTCGATGTCCGCCTCCCGCAGCCGCCGGACCGCAAGCCCGGTGACCACAGCCGGATCGTCGACGGTCACGGTGACCCGACAGTGGACATGAACCGTCACGGCCCGCGGCGTCGTCATGCGCCGATGTTCTCATCCGGCTCGACGACTCCGGCTCGACGGCCACCGATGAAACGTGTTCTATTTCAAGGCATGGACACACTCACCGCCCGTGATCTGGCCCGGCGCTCGCAGGCGGCGGCCCGCGCTGGCGACCGCGACGCCTGGCTCGCCCTGTTCGCCGACGACGCGATCGTGGAGGACCCGGTCGGCCCGTCGCCGCTCTCGCCCGACGGCGCCGGACATCGCGGCACCGAGGCCATCGCCCGCTTCTACGACACCGTGATCGGCCAGGTGGAGGGCCTGCGCTTCGAGATCGAGCGCTCCTACCTCTGCGGCGACGAGGTGGCCGACGTCGGCATCATCCACCTGGCCCTCCCCGGCGGCCATTCCAGCCAGGTCCGCGGCGTCTTCACCTACCGCTCCGACGGCGCCGGCCGGATCGCCGCCCTCCGCGCCTTCTGGGAGTTCGACAACCCGCGGTAGGGCAGGTCCTTGATGCCGGGGCCTACCCTGGGGGTGAGCGCGCTTGCCCCGGACTCCACCCCCGACTCTGCCCCGGCGCAGAAGGAGATGCTCAGATGAGCGTTGACGAGCTGGCTGTCGCACACTGGCGGAAATCCTCACGCAGTAACGGCTGCGGCGGGAACAACTGCGTCGAAGTCGCCGAGCTGACCGGTCAGGTCGCGGTGCGCGACAGCAAGGACCGCCAGGGCCCAGTTCTGATCTTCACGTCTGCTGAATGGCAGGCTTTCCTCGCCGGGGTGCGAGACGGCGAGTTCGATCTCGCCGATGGCTCCTGACGGCAGGTAGAGATGGCCTACATCTCGACGGCGATTTCCGTTCTCGCCCTTTTCGGCGTGTGCGTGTCGCTGTCCTTCCAGTCTCACCAAGCCAGGATCGCTCAGATGATCGGTTCCCGGGAACGGCACCAGGACCTGATGCGGCTGATGATGGAGCATCCTGAGCTGGACTTTCGCAGGATGGCGGACGCGGATCGCGCTGGTGAGGACTTCCGGACCGGCATGAGCATGTGGATGTCGCACTGGAACATGGTGTGGCACGTCAAGAAGATGGATGAGAAGGCGCTGCGTTTCCTCGCCGCTGATCTGTTCACGCGGCGTGGGGCACGTCAGTGGTGGACGGAGGTCGGCGCGACCTGGTCATCCAACAGCACGCGGCGGGAACGGAAGTTCATCGCGATCGTGACCGCGGAGTGCATCGCCGCATCGAGGGTGTGGCAGCCCTCTCTCGGCTGTGCGGCCGAGGCGAACGGGTCCGGGCCGACGGATGCCAAACCGGTGCACGCCGGTGGTGACACCGGCTGACGGGGTCAGCCCAGCGAGCGGAGGAAAGACATCAGAGCCTCGCGGTACGGGGTGAGGGTGCGCACGTCCAGGTACTCCTCCGGCCCGTGCTGGCCGTCTCCGCCGGGACCGAAGATGACCGCGTCCACCCCGTGCGCCGAGTAGAACCGCCCGTCGGCGGCCCCGTGTTTGCGGAGCAGCGTCCCCTCGTACCCCTGCGCCTGTGCGGCGGACCGCAACCGGCGCACGAAAGCGCTCGCCGGGTCGGCGGCATGCGGCGCGCCCTGCGCCTCCACGGTGACCCGCACGCCCGGACCGGCCACCGCGCCCAGGTAGGCGGCCACGTCGCTCGAGGTCAGGTCCGGATCGGACGGCGGGAAGCGGATGTCGAGCAGCGCCGACGCGTCGGCCGGGACGATGTTGGCGGCGGTGTTCGACGTCTGGATCCGCGCCACGTTCACCGTCGTGGTCCATGATTCCGACGGCGGCACCGGATAGCGGGCGAGCAGCCGGCCCACCGCGTCGGTGACCGCGACCAGCGCGTTCGTCCCCAGCCACGGATAGGCGGCGTGCGCGGTCCGCCCGGACGCGTCCAGCCGCACCCGCAGGATCCCCTTCGACTCGGTGACGATCCGCAGCCCGCTCTGCTCTCCGATGATCACGAACCCGGCCCGGACGCCCTGCGCGACCTGGTGGCCGGTGCCGTCGAACCCGCCCACCTCCTCGTCGGTGACCAGCTGCAACGCGATCGGACAGGGCAGTGACCGGGCGCAGTCCCGGAACACCGTGGCGAGCACGACGGCCGCCGCTTTCATGTCGTGCGCGCCCCGCCCGTGCAGCCGGTCCCCGTCGCGGCGCGGCACGAACTGGGCGTCGGTCCCGGGCACCACGTCGAGGTGCGCGTTGAGGATCACCCGCGGTGTCGCCGGACCCGTGGTGACCAGGGCGCTCGGCTTGCCACCGGAGTCGAAGCGGCGCACCGGGAAGCCCGGCCCCACCAGGTCGAGCACGAAGTCCAGGGCCCGCCGCAGCTCATCGGGCCGGTCCGCGGTGGACCGGATCCCGATCAGCCGCTCCACCGCCGTGAGAAGCGTCTCCATCCCGGAACGCTAGCGCGGCTTCCGCTCACCCGCCTCGACGGCGACCGGCAGGTTGTTGCCGGCCGGCGGGAGCGGGCACGTCGCGAACTCGGTGTACGCGCAGGGCAGGTTGGTGGCCCGGTTGAAGTCGAGCGTCACCGAGCCGTCCGGTCCGGGCGGGGCGATGAACAGGCTCCGGTTCGCGGCGTACGTGGTCAGCCCGGACGTGGCGTCGGTGAAGAGCGCGAAGAGCGAGCCGGGCGTCGACCCGTTGAAGACGATCAGCGACAGCGGTACGCCGCCGACCTCGAACTCCACGGTGCCGGGGGACTCGTAGACGTGCTCGATCCCCTCGGCGACCGACCCGACGGGCGTCGGCCGCGGAGCGTCATAGGGAACGAATCTCCCGGAGACGACCCACTTCTCGTCCGCCGGGTAGGCCGGCGTCCCGGTGTACGCCGCGAGCACCGGGCTGGACGGATGACGCGGCCGGACCACGTCGAACCCACCCCGGCGGGCGATCTCGATCACCGCGTCGCCCCAGCCCACGGTCACATCTCCGCGCTCGGGAATCGGCGGGAACGAGAACTTCCCGGTCACCGGCGAGCCGTCGACGATCAGGGTCTCCTCCGGCTCAAGCACCACGGTCACCCCGGACTCTCCGGTGCTCCACGATCCTGGAGCGTCCGGGAACCGCTGCGGCTCCCCGGTCAGCCAGTGCAGCCCGGTGATCGCCAGGAACCCGTGCGGATCGGCCCGCCGCTTCTCGTGCGCCGCGTGCCACTCGTCCCACTGCTGCTGCAACACGATCGTCATAGGCACCAACAGTAATCCCTACTTGTTGCCTGGGAATTAAGACGCCTTCAGTCCTTTCTCAGGGCGGATGGGGTCTGCTACGTTGTTGATCAGGTCATGAGTGCCAGCACGAAGCCCCGGCTTGCTGGCCGGCAACCCTTGCGTTCGCGATGGGGTGCCCCGGGTGAGGACCGGGCCGTGGTCGGACCCGACACGGCAAGTGCGAGCCGAGAGGTGCCCACCCATGTCCCTTGACATCGTCGGCGACGACCTGAAGGTCGCGCTCCCCACCGGCGAGACGGTCCGTTTCGCCCATCTCGACTACGCCGCCTCCGCGCCCTGCGTGGCCGCCGCGGCCGAGGCGGTGGCCGATCTGCTGCCGCGCTACGGCAGCGTTCATCGCGGCACGGGGGTACGGTCCCAGGCGTCCACGATCGCCTATGAGCTGGCCCGGGACGTGGTCGCCGAGTTCGTCGGCGCCGGACCCGAGCACGAGGTGATCTTCACTCGGAACACCACCGACGCGTTCAACCTGCTGGCCCGCGCCCTGCCGCCCGGCACCACGACGATCGTCTTCGACGGCGAGCACCACGCCAACCTGCTGCCCTGGCCGAACCCGCTCCGGCTGCCCGCCCCCTCGTCACCGGCCGAGGCCCTGGCGAGCCTCGAAAAGGCGCTGAAGGCCACGACGAACAACACTCTGGTGACAGTCACCGGCGCCAGCAACGTCACCGGCGAGATCTGGCCGGTGCGGCAGATCGCCGGCCTGGCACACCACTACGGCGCCCGGGTGGCCGTCGACGCCGCCCAGCTAGCCCCGCACCGCCGGGTGGACCTGACCGAACTGGGCGCCGACTATCTGGCCTTCTCCGGTCACAAGCTGTACGCCCCGTTCGGCGCCGGGGTGCTGGCCGGCCGCTGGGACTGGCTGGACGCGGCTCCCCCGTACCTGGCTGGTGGTGGCGCCAGCGCCGCCGTGGGTGACCGGCCCGGTGAGCTGGAGTGGGCAACCGGCCCGGCCCGGCACGAGGGCGGCACCCCCAACCTGCTCGGCGCGGTCGCCATCGCCGCCGTCTGCGAGGCACTGACCGCCGCCGACCGGGACGTGCTCGCCGCGCGGGAGGAACTCCTGCTCGACCGGCTGCGGGCCGGCCTCGCGACGATCCCCGGCGTCACCGAGGTCAGCCTCTTCGGCCCGGAGCACCCCCGTGTCGGCATCGTGTCGCTGGCCTTCGCCGAGCAGGACCCGGCGGACGTGGCGCTGCGTCTCGGCCGGGACCACGGCATCGGCGTGCGCGCCGGCCAGTTCTGCGCGCACCCCCTGGTCCGCCGGCTGACCGGCCGTGGCGCGACGGCGGACTGCGGCACGGCGTCCGGCCTGCTGCGGATCAGTTTCGGTCTGGGCAGCAGCACCGAGGACGTCGACCGGGTCGTCGAGGCGCTGCGAAACACCTGATCCGCAACCGGGAAGTCACCACGCTGCTCGGCGTCGCTGCCGATCATCGCACTGTGGCGACCTGGATGAAGTGGCTGCGCGACCGGCTCCCGACCGGTGGCGGGCTGCGTGACGAGGACTGGGCGAGCCGGCACCGGCTGCTGACGGTGCTGCTCGCCGCCGTCCTGGTCTTCTTGATCATGTTCGGCGTCCTGCGCGGCGACGGGCACACGCTCACCCTGCTGCTCACCGTCGTGCCGGTCCTGCCGTGCCTGCTCGCCGCGACCCGGCTGCGCTCGCGCCGGCTGCGGTCGGTCTTCGTCGCGATCGGCTACACCATCGCGTGCGGCGGGTTCGTCGCGCTCAACCACGGGCTGACCGAGGCGCACTTCTCGTTCTTCATCGCGGTCGGCGCGCTCGCCCTCTACCGGGACTGGGCGCCGTTCGGCGCGTTCCTGGTCGCCACCACCCTGCACCACGCCGTCTTCGGCACGCTGGTCAGTGGCCACACCTACGACCACGGCTCGGCTGTCGCGCATCCGCTGGTCTGGGCGCTGCTGCACGGCTCCTCGGTGCTGATCGCGGCCGGTTTCCAGATCGTCTCGTGGCGTCTCACCGAGGTCGAGGAGGACCGGGCCCGGGAGAACCTGGACGAGAGCCAGGCGCAGCTCAGCGTGGCGTTCGACTCCACACCCGTACCCATGGCGATGTTCTCGCCCGAGGGCCTCGCGCTGCGCACCAACGCCGCCTACCGCGGCTGGCTCGGCCTGCCCGAGGAACTGCCCGCCGGCTTCTCCCTGCACGACGTCCCGCTCACCCCGGTCGAGCGGAACCAGCCGACCATCCTCACGCTCTTCGCGGAGAGCCGGGAGCCGCGGACCATCACCCGCCAGTACCGGCGTCCGGACGGCACCCTGATCTGGGTCGAGGTGCACGGCACCGGCCTCTACGACCGGCACGACCAGCTGCGGCTGATCTACGTGCACTGCTTCGACGTGACAGCGACCCGCGACCACGAGGCGGAGCTGAGCTACCAGGTACGCCACGACGCGCTCACCGGCCTGCTCTCCCGCAAGGCGTTCGAACACGACCTGGCCGCCCTGCTCACCGGCAGCGCCGAGCCGGTCAGCGTCATCTACCTCGACGTCGACCGCTTCAAGGCGATCAACGACGGCGCCGGGCACAGCACCGGCGACGACGTGCTGCGGGCGCTCGCCACCCGGCTCGCCGCGGTGGTGCCGGCCGGCGCGCTGCTCGCGCGGCTCGGCGGCGACGAGTTCGTGGTCGCGCTGACCGGCCCGGCCGGCACCGGCCTGCGCGTCGGCAACAGCATCCTGGCGGCCCTGCACGAGCCGGTCGCCGGCGTCCCGCTGGCGCTCTCCGTCGGCGTGACCACGGCGTTCGGCGCCACGGGCGTCGACGAGGTGGTCCTCGCCGCGGACACCGCCATGTACGCGGCCAAGCGCGCCGGCGGCAACCGCCTCCAGGTGTTCACCGACGACCTGCGGGTGCCGGTCCAGGAGCGGATCGCCGCCGAGGCCCGCCTGCGCCGCGCGCTCGCCGCCGACCCGCGGTACACGCTGCCGCTCTGGTTCCAGCCGGTGGTCTCCACCGCCACCGGGCAGATCATCGGCGCCGAGGCGCTGGTCCGGATGCGCACCGAGCAGGGCACCGTGCTCGCGCCCGGCCACTTCATCGGCGCCGCCGAGGAGACCGGGCTGATCGTGCCGCTCGGCGACCACGTGCTGCGCTCCGCCGTCGAGCACCTGGTGCACTGGTCGGACCGGCTCGGCTACGTGTCGGTCAACGTCAGCCCGCGCCAGCTCGCCGAGCCGGACTTCGTGCCGAAGGTGGCGTCCCTGCTGGCCGAGTACCCGTACCTGGACCCGTCCCGCCTCGTCCTGGAGATCACCGAGACCGCGCTGATCTCCTCCACGGTCGACGTGAGCGAGCGGCTCGCCCTGCTCAAGCAGCTCGGCGTGCGTATCGCCCTGGACGACTTCGGCACCGGGTACAGCTCGCTGACCTGGCTCAAGTCGCTGCCCGCCGACGTGGTGAAGCTGGACCGCTCGTTCGTGGCCGGCCTCGCCGAGGACGCCCGCAAGTCGTCGATCATCTCGGCGGTGCTGTGGCTGGCCCGGTCGCTCGGGATGTCCACGATCGCCGAGGGCGTCGAGGAGATCGCCGACTGGGACGCGCTGCGCGCCGCGGGCTGCCCGGCGATCCAGGGTTACCTGGTCAGCAAGCCGTTGCCGGCGCGGGAGTTCGACACCCTGCTGACCACCGGTTCCCCCCTTCAGGGGAGTTCATCTGGACGAAACCACAGGGCGTGCCCTGGCCGGTTAGAGTCCGGCCATCCTTGACAACGTTGATCCTTTCATCGGTACCGCGGCCACCGACCTGCCTCGCGCACACGGGTTGGCCGCCACGTGGTGGTGGCCGAAACCCCAGGTGGGCAACACCCACCCGGGTGCCACCTCGCCCTTCGGCATGGTCTCCGCCTGCGCCTACTCGGGGGCGTACCCGACCGGGTACGGCCGGTACGCGAAGAACACCGAGGGCGTGCCGGAGGAGATGTTCGACCGGCTGCAGGCGAGCGGGTTCACCCACTTCCAGCAGTCCGGAACCGGGGCAATTCGGAAATATTACAACTACGCCAGGGTCACCCCGATGGTCCAGCCGCTCGACGGCCTCGGCCAGTCCTGGCTGCTGGAGGACGAGCGGGCCGAGGCCGGCTACTACGCCGCGAACCTGGACACCGGCGTGCGCTGCGAGATCACCGTGGGGGAGAAGGTGGCGGTGCACCGCTACACGTTCCCCGACCACGACAGCGCCCGCGTGGTGATCGACCTGTCCTGCGGCGGTCTCGCCATCGACCTCGGGCGCACGGTCCCGCTGCGCGCCCAGGTTGAGAGCATGGGGTACGGGCACGGCCAGGCCACCGTGGTGATGGAGGGCGTCCCGCTCTCCGTGCACGTCGAGGTGGACGCCCCCGGCTGGCGGCAGATGCTCTGGTACGACCGGCGGCTCATCCCCGGCGGCACCCGGCTCGACTTCGACAGCATCCGGCACACCACGCTGCGGCCGTTCGGCATGCTGTTCATGGGTCCGACCCGGGCCGGGCAGACCGTCGAGGTGCGCCTCGGGTTCTCGCTGCGCGGCTGTGACCAGGCGCGGGCCAACCTGGAACGGGAGGCCTCCGGCGGCTTCGAGGCGGTCCGGGCGCGGACCCGGGCCCGCTGGCGCGACCACCTCGGCCGGGTCCAGGTCGACGGCGGCACCCCGGCCCGGCGCACGGTGATGGCGACAGCGCTCTACCACTCGCTGATCAAGCCGTGCATCGCCGACGACGAGAGCCCGTTCTGGCCCACCAGCGGCCCGTGGGCGTTCGACGTCTGCACGATGTGGGACATCTACAAGACCCAGCTGCCGCTGCTGTCCGCGATCGCCCCGGACCGGGCCGGCGACGTGCTCGAGTCGCTGATCCGGGTCTGCGAGGAGGAGGGCAACTTCCCGATCGGGTACCGGATGGCCCGCGGCGCCGACCGGTTCTTCCGGCAGGCCAGCGCGCTCGCCCACACCGCGCTCGCCGACGTGCACGCGCTGCGCCGGCCCGGTATCGACTGGACCTGGGCGCTCGTCCACATGGTCGACGACCTGCGCCGGCTCTACGGCGAGGACTTCTGGGAGCACGGCGTCGTGCACCCGATCACGCACACGCTCGACCTGGCGTACGCCCACCACTGCACCGCGAAGGTGGCGCGCGCCCTGAACGACCACCGCCTCGCCGACGACCTGGAGCGGCGCAGCCGGGACTGGATCAACGCGTTCGACCCGGCCACCGGCCTGCTGCGGGACTCGGAGTTCTACGAGGGCGGCAAGTGGAACTACTCGTTCCGGCTGCTGCACGACATGGCCGCGCGGATCGCCCTGGCCGGCGGCGACGCCGGGTTCATCGCCAAGCTCGACACGTTCTTCGGCTACGGCGCGGGACCGGTGACCCAGCCCGGCCGCGCCCCGTCACCGGTCGAGATGGCGACCGGGTACGCCCTCAACCGCTTCGAGGGCCTGAACAACGAACCCGACATGGAAGCGCCCTGGGCCTACCACTACGCCGGCCGCCCGGACCGCACCGCCGAGGTGGTACACGCCGCCCTGACCTGGCAGTTCGGCACCGGCCCCGGCGGCCTGCCGGGCAACGACGACTCCGGCGGCCTGAGCTCCTGGTACGTCTGGGCCTCGCTGGGCCTGTTCCCGGTCGCCGGCCAGAACCTGTTCCTGGTGAACGCGCCGGCGTTCGAACGGGCCCGGCTGCAGGTCGAGGGCGGCGAGTTCGTCATCGAGACCAGCGGGCACCGGGAGACCCCGATCGGCGTCGACGGCCTCGACCATCACCCGGCGCCGCAGTACGTGCAGTCCGCCACCCTCAACGGCAGACCGCTGCACGCCACCCACCTGACAGCGGCCGACGTCCATCATGGCGGCCGGCTGCACGTGCGGCTCGGTCCCGAACCCTCCACCTGGGGTCAGGGGTCCCGGCCGCCTTCCCTCTCACACCCCACCCATTGAAGGAAGCACCATGAGCCGACCGACCCGCCGCCTGGTCATCGCGGTCCGCGCCGACCCGGTCATCTGCGGCCATTCCGGCGAGGCGCGCAATCTCGCCGAGGTGGCGCTCACCCGGGGATTCGACGACGTCCGGTTGCTCACCTGGCCGATTCCGACCCTGCAGGCCGCCGGTCTGCCGCTCAAGCCGCTGGACCGGCTGCTGCCGTACAGCCCGGGCATCACCGTGGAACGACCGGAATCGGTCGGCGACTACAGGGTCCCGGACGGCCGCCACATCGCCGGGCTGACCGGGCGGCTGGTCGAGCTGCTCAGCGAGCCGGTGCCGACGGTCTGCCTCTCGATGTACCTGGTGCCGCACACCCAGGTGATCAACGACGCGGTGGCGTCGGCGCGAGCGGCCGGTTTCGACCCGCAGGTGCGCACGATCGCGAAGGCGGTCGGCTCGGACGTCACCAACGTGATCCGCTCCTGCCTGCGCGAGGGCCGGTTCGGGGCGGCGACCGTCCTGCTCACCACGTTCCTCGCCAGTGACGAGGTGGTCGCCGTCTCGGAGTACACCCGTGACGAGATCATCGCCTCGGCCGAGGAGGTGGACGCGCACTGCGGCACCACGTTCGCCGACCAGTGCCGGCGGCGGGTCGCGGTCAGCTACCCGCCGATCGACGCGTCCGCCTTCCTCGATCCGGCCCCGGCGGCCGTCGACGCCGCGCTCGCCCGCCGCGGGCTCGAGCGCGGTGGCTACATCCTCTTCCTGTCCCGCGTCGCCCGCGCGAAGGGGATCTACGACCTGGTGATCGCTTACGGTCAGATGAAGGCCCGCGACGACGTCAAGCTGGTCATCGCCGGCACCGGTCCGGCCCTGGAGCACGTGCAGGCCATGGCCAAGGAGGACGACCGGATCATCTTCCTCACCGACGTCGACGACGACGAGAAGCCGCTGCTCATGGCGGGGTGTGCGGCGTACGCGCTGCCCACCAAGCCGGAACCCGACTTCGTCGAGACGTTCGGCATCGCGCTGGCCGAAAAAGCCCTCTCCGGCGGCGGCCCGATCGTCACCACGCTGACCGGCGGCACCGGCGAGGCGGTCGGCGACACCGCGATCATCGTGGAGGCCGGCGACATCGGCGCCCTGGCCGAGGCGCTCGACCGGGTCGTCCTGGACATGCCGGACACCGAGAAGCGCGAGCTCGAGGCGCGGGCGCGGGCGCACGCCCTGCAGTTCGACCGCGGCGCGGTCTTCGACGAGCTTTTCCGGTACGAGGTCCAGCCGTCCCGATGACAGGGACGGCCGTCCCCGCGTGCTCCGGGTTCACGGCGCGGCCTGAGTCAAGGCAGCTTTACCGCCGTGGATCCGGGGCCTGTCACAGGCTGCCCGCGCGTGCCATCTCCTCCAGGCGCGCGTACCCCTCGTTCACGCCGACCTCCATGCCGCTCCGCAGCCACGCGTCGCGGCTCTCGAAGCTGTCCACGAGCGACTGCGCGTGCAGCCGGGTCCGCCCGCCGCCGAGGTCCTCGAACCGCAGCGTCTCCAGCGCCACCCCGTCCGGCTGGCCCTCCCAGGTGAACGTCTGCACGATCAGGTCCGGCCGCACCTCGTGGAAGCTGCCGTGGAAGGCGTGCTCCTCGGTGCCGCGGCTGGACACGTACCGCCAGCTCCCGCCGGTCCGCGCGTCCCAATAGTCGATCTTGTTCTGGAGTGAGTCCGGCCCGTTCCACCGCACGAACAGCTCCGGGTCGGTGTGCGCCCGGAACAGCTGCTCCGGGGTCGCGTCGAAGTCGCGCGTGATGCGGATGACCGGCAGCTTCGGGTCGGCCTCGATGGCCGCCTCAACGATCTTGGTCATGGTCGTCCCTCTCCTCGTCCCTCATGGTTTCCAGCAGGGTGTCCAGGCGCCGGTAGCGCTGCTCGGCGCGCTCCCGGTAGAGCTCGATCCAGGCGTTCATCTCGTCGAAGACCTCCGTCTCCAGGCGCACGATCCGGGGTTGCGGTCCCGGCGGCCGGCTCACCACCCCGGCGTCCTCCAGCACCTTGAGGTGCTTGTAGACCGCCTGCAGCGACATCCGGTACGGCTCGGCCAACTGGTTCACCGTCGCGTCGCTCTCGGCGAGCCGGGCCACCATGTCACGGCGGGTGGGATCGGCGAGTGCGGAGAAGACTCGGGTCAGCGTGTCCGCCGCCATGGCACCTCATTTCAACTTGCTGGTTGAAAGCGACGCTAGACGTGGCGTGGCTCACCTGTCAACCGAAAAGTTGAAAGTCCAGCTCAAGGCGAATCTGCAATCTCACGTTCGGAGTCCGTACACGTCCGCCGGTTAGACCATTCCCATGGAACAAGTGCGTTGTGTGATCACCCGCGACGACCGGAAGGCGGTCCGCGTGCACCTGGCCGGCGCGTTCGGCCGGGCGGCCCACCCCGAGCTGCGCCGCTGTCTGCGCCGCGCGTTCGACCGCGCCGGCCGCGGCACCGTGGTGATCGACATGGCCGAGACGGAGTCGATCGGCAGCGAGTGCCTGGAGGTGCTGCTCGTCGGTTACACCCGGGCGCTGCGCGGCGGCCTCGGCTTCCAGGTCGTCAACGCCCACGGCCCGGTCCGCCAGGCCCTGGCCGTGACCGGCCTCTGCGAACCCGCCGTCGACGACATGTTCGACTCCTTGATGGCCCTGATCGGCAGCGTTCCCGCCGCCACGCCAGGGCCCGCGGAGTAGCCGCCCGCCCCACGGGTGTCCGGGCAGGCCGAGCTGGCTCCCAGTACCGTCACGGGGTGATCAGCAGCGCTGACCGTGTGGGCTGAACCGCGCCGCCCGGCAGTGCGCCGATGCGGCAGGCTGGGTGTCAGCGCTGTGCCGCCGCGGAACATCGCCGCGCCGGACAGCACTGGCGACCAGCCGGACCAGCTGGTCGTCAGGCTATCCTCGGCCGGCGTGGATCGTGGAAAGGCGTGGCCCTGCTGGCGCTCAGTGCTGTCCCGGCGGGCCGCCGAGAACACTGGCAGCCAGCCGGGCGCGACGAGCTGGTCACCAGTGCTGCCGCACACCTGTTCCGAGAGCACTGAACACCAGCGCGCCCGGACCGCTCCGCGATCGACAACCGAGCGGCGCCCATCTCGCCTCCGACGAGTCGGCGGATCGTCGATCAGCCGGCAAGGTCAGCTCTGGACACCAGCCGGACCAGCTGGTTCCCGGGGCTGCCGCCCAACGAGGTAAACATTGTTTACTTCCTGCTGGGGCCTCTGTTGCCCGCTGTTTCGCCGGGCCGCGTACCAATTGACCCGTGAAGTTGATCAACAAGCGCCTCGTCGCCACCTGCGCGGCCTGCGCCATCGCTCTCAGCAGCGCCCTTGCCGCCACCACCCCGGCCGTCGCCGGCGGAAGCCAGGCCGGCCACGCCGGTCACGGGAACCACGCCGGTCACGCCGGCCACGGGAACCATGCCGGTCACGGGAGCCACGGCGCCCACCAACCGGCCGCCCGCCACCAGATCCCGTTCACCGCGGCCACGGTCACCCAGAACGCCGACGGCTCGTTCACGATCACCTGGGCCGCCACCGGTGCCCGTTCGGTGAGCGTCTACGCCGGCGCCGACCAGAACCGGATCTCACACAAGCGCGCCGTCGCCAAGGGCGCCGCGAAGGCCACCGTCACCGTCTCCGGCCTCGGCGCCGCCGACCGGATGTGGTTCGAGCTGGTCCCGGACCGCGGCGAGTCGCTCACCCTGGCCGACCGCTCGCTGCACCTCGCGTCCGCCCCGAACTTCCGGGACGCCGGCGGCTACCGCACCGCGGACGGCCAGTGGGTGCGGATGGGCGTCATCTACCGCGCCAACGACCTCGGCAAGCTCACCGACGCCGACCTCGCCAAGCTGAAGCGCCTCGGCATCCGTACCGACATCGACTTCCGCACCGACTCCGAGATCGCCGCCTCGCCGGACCGGATCCCGGCCGGCACCACGTACATCCACGCCAACGTGATCGGCGCCTCGGACGTCGGCACCGGCGGCATCGACCTCACCACCGAGGCCGGTGGCGTGGCGATGATGGAGGCCGGCGAGAAGGCCTTCGTCTCGGGCGAGCCGGGCCGCGCCGCCTACCGGACGTTCTTCGCCACGGTCACCGATCCGAAGGCCGCGAACGTCGTCTACCACTGCACCGCCGGCAAGGACCGCACCGGCTGGGCCAGCGCCGCCCTGCTGACCGCCCTCGGTGTCCCGACCTCCACGGTCATGCGGGACTACCTGCTCAGCAACACGTACCTGGCCGCCTCCAACGCCGCGACCCTGGCGGCCGTCCCGGAGGCGATCCGCCCGGGGTACAAGGCGGTGCTCGACGTCCGCGAGTCCTACCTCATGTCCGGCTTCGACGAGGTGACCGCGAAGTACGGCACGTTCGACAACTACCTGCGTACGGGCCTGGGCCTCACGTCCAAGGACCTCCGCGCCCTGCGCGCCCAGCTCCTCGTCGGCTGACCCGGCGAGCGCCCCGCCCACCCGCGTCCGGGGCGCTCGCCGCCCCCAAGCTGGCCGCCGCCAAGCTGGCCGGACCCAAGCTGGCCGGACCCGAGCTCGCCGGGCCCCGAGCTCGCCGGCCCCAAGCCCGCCGACCCCGAGCTCGCCGGCCCCAAGCTCGCCGACCCCCACGCTCGCCGGAACCCCGAACGAGCCACCCCCTAAGCTGACCGCCGTGGATCTGCAGCCCGGGGCCCGGCTCGGCGACCGATATCACCTCCGGCAGCGGCTCGGCGCCGGTGGGATGGGTGAGGTGTGGCTCGCCGTCGACGAGGTGCTGCGGCGTACCGTCGCGGTGAAGGCGATGCTGCCGGAGGTGGCCCGCGACCCGGACTTCGCGCGGCGGTTCGCGGCCGAGGCGACGGCGATGGCCCGGGTCAGCCATCCCGCGGTGGCGTCCATCCACGACTACGGTTCGAGTCACGGCGTCGCGTACCTGGTGATGGAGTTCGTCGACGGCGAGTCCCTCTCCCAGCGCCTGGCCCGCGAGGTCCGGCTCGCCCCGGACGTGACGATGCGGCTGGTCGCGGACGTCGCCTCCGGTCTTCAGGCCGTGCACGATCAGGGCCTGGTGCACCGCGACATCAAACCCGCGAACCTTCTGGTACGCCGTGACGGCACCGTGGTGATCACGGACTTCGGTATCGCCCGGCACGAGGACGCGAGCCTGCTCACGGCATCGGGCGCGATCCTCGGCACGCCCAGCTACCTGTCACCGGAGCAGGTGCGCGGCGAGCCGGCCGGCCCGCGCAGCGACGTCTACGCCCTGGGTCTCGTCGCCTATGAATGCCTGGCGGGGGAGAGGCCGTTCACCGGCGACAACCCCTATGCGGTCGCGCTGCAGCGGCTGCAGTCGTCACCCCGTACCCTCGCTGTCGCCGTGCCCGACCCGGTCCGGGCGGTGGTGGCCCGCGCGCTCGCCACCGACCAGCGGGAGAGATGGCCGTCAGCGGCGACCTTGGCCGCGGCGGCCCGCGCGGCCACCACCCCGCCCGCCGCCGATGCCGCTGCCCCCGCAGCGGCCGATCCGCCCGCCGTGCCTGCCGCCGGCGGCGTCACCAGCGGGAATCCCCGGCGCCCGGCCCTGTTCGCCGCTCTGGCAGCCGTGATCCTCGCACTCGGTGGCATCGCCGCGTGGTCCACACTCGGCGACGGAGGCCACGGAACCACCGGAAACGCGGCAGCCGCGAAGGACCCCGGCGCCTCACCCGGCGCGGGCAGCGACCCCGGCTCGGCCACCGCCGGTTTCACCGCGTGCGGCGACGTCTCCTGCCCCACCGAACCCCTGTGCTGGGCAGGCACCACCACCATCGGCGGCGAAGCCATGCCGATCCGCTCCCTGGACTGCGCCGCCGCGCATCGCTGGGAGACGGTCCAGGCCGTCCCGCTGCCACCCGGCGACATCGACCTCGACACGCTGATCCAGCGCCCCGCTGTCGCCGCCGCCTGCTCCACCGCGGTGCTCGCCGAGCGCAGCCGCGACCCGGACGCCACGAAGGGCTGGAACCTGCACGCCTGGCCGATCGAGATGGACGGCGTCACGCTGGTGCACTGCCTGACCGGCTCCCCGGAGGGCGAGTCCACCGGTTCCCGCGTTCAGCCCTGATCACGCAGGTAGGTGAGCACCGCCAGCACCCGCCGATTCGTCGCATCGTCGGGCGGCAGATCCAGCTTGGCGAGGATGTTTCCGACGTGCTTGCCGACGGCGGCCTCGGACAGATGCAGGATCTTCGCGATCGCGGCGTTGGAGTGCCCCTCCGCCACCAGCGCCAGCACCTCCCGCTCCCGCGGCGACAACCGTCCCACCGGCCGCTGACCGAGCAGCCGCCGGACCACTTCGGGATCGATCACCGCTTCCCCGGCGACGACCCGCCGCAACGAAGCCACGAACTCGCTCACGTCCACGATCCGGTCCTTGAGCAGGTATCCGACCCGCCGGCCGTCAGCGGACGAGAGCAGTTCCGCCGCGTACCCGTGCTGCACGTACTGACTGAGCGCCACCACCGCGAGGCCGGGCTGCGAGCGGCGCAGCCGCACCGCGGCCCGGAGTCCCTCGTCGCGGAACCCCGGTGGCATCCGCACGTCGGTCACGACGAGATCCGGCATGTGATCAGAAACGGCCGTCACGAGGGCTTCGGCATCACCCACGGCCGCCACCACCTGGAACCCGAACCGTTCCAGCAAACCGGCCAGCCCCTCGCGCAGCAGCACACCGTCCTCGGCGAGCACCACCCTCAGCACGGCAGCTCCAACCGGATCACGGTGGGCCCGCCGGGCGGGCTGGACAGCAGCAGCCGCCCGTCAGCGGCGGCGGCCCGATCGGCGAGACCGGTCAGCCCGGTCCCGCGACCCGGGTCGGCGCCGCCGTGACCGTCGTCGACCACCTCCACCGCGAGCCGCCCGTCCTCCTCCACCACGGACACCGCGGCGGTCCGGGCGCCACTGTGCTTGGCCACGTTTGCCAGCGCCTCCGCCACCACGAAGTACGCCGTCGCCTCGACCTGCGGTGGTAGCCGTCGCGCCAGGCCGGCCCGCACCCGCACCGGCGTCGCCGACTGCCGGGCGAGGTCCCGCAGAGCGGCCGGCAACCCGAGCTCGGTGAGCAGCTGCGGGCGGATGCCGTGGATCAGCTCCCGCAGTTCGGCCATCAGCTCCTTGGCCTGCTCGTGCGCGGTGCCGACGGCTTCCGCGGCGGGCGAGCGGTCCGGCAGGTCGAGCCGCGCGAGCCCGAGCTGCAGCGTGAGCCCGACGAGTTTCTGCTGCGCCCCGTCGTGCAGGTCCCGCTCGATGCGGCGGCGTTCCGCCTCGAACGCGTCCGCCAGCCGCGCCCGCGACCGGGACACCTCGACGAGCTCGGCCCGCAGCTCCGCCCCGCCGTCGGCCCGCAGCACCGCCCGGGCCACCGCGGCGTGGGCTCCGGCGGTCACCGCCAGCAGATGGGGCACACCACACAGACCGATCAACCCCCCGATCGCGTACGGGACAGCCTGCCCCGCCGTCACGATGGTGACGACGCCGAACGAGATCGGCCCGGACTCCACGAGCAGCGGGCTGAACGCGCACACCCCGATCAGCAGCACCGTCACGGCCAGTGCGGCATAGCTCGCCGGGACCGCGGTGACCAGTACGATCGCGTACCCGAACCGCCGCCACCGGGACCGGCTCGGCGTCAGCGCCCGGTCGTCGGCGAGCCGCAGCCGCCACCGCTCCACCGCGCCGAGCGGCCACGCCGCGACCGGTCCGAGCCCACCCAGCAGCGCGCCGCCGGCCAGGAACAGCAGCAGCGACCCGACCGGCTCGGCGGCCCCTGTCGCGAGCTGCCGCACCAGCACGATCCAGGGCGCGGCGAGCAGGCCGAACGGCACGGCGACAAGCAGGGCCAGGGGTACGGTGCTGACCACGAACCCGAGAGCCCGCCACGGCCACGCACTGATCAGAAAGTGACGACGCCGGACAGCGGTGAGGACGGCTGGCAATTCCACGCCACTCACCGTATCGACGCCCGTCACCCGCACCCAGACGTCTGACCCCACTTCCGGGGTAGGGCTGGGCATACCCCGTGACGGTGACTGCGCGTAGTGCCCGCCACGGCCCCGTCATGGTCCGTTGTAGCCATGACCTCACGCCCACTGATCAGCTACTTCACCCTGGCCTTCGGGCTGACCTGGCTCGCCTGGCTGCCCTACGTGCTGTCCGGCAACGGTCTCGGCGTGCTGCCGTGGCGTTTCCCGGAGGTGCTCGGCAGCGGCCAGACACTCGGCGTGCTGCCCGGCGCGTACCTCGGACCGATCACCGCCGCGTTCGTGATCACCGCCCGCACCGAGGGCCGGGCCGGCCTGCGCCGCTGGTCCCGCCGCCTGATCCGGTGGCGGGTCGGCGCCCGTTTCCCGGTGGCGGCGCTTCTCGGCGTACCCGTGGTGGCCGTTCTTGTGACGTTTGCGCTGCCCGGCGCGATCGACGGCGCGCGCCTGCCGTCCCGGGCCGTGCTTCTCGCCTATCTGCCGCTGCTGGTGATGCAGGTGCTCACCAGCGGGCTGGCCGAGGAGCCGGGCTGGCGGGACTTCGCCCAGCCCCGCCTGCAGGACCGGTTCGGCCCGATGGCCGGCGCGCTGATCCTCGGACCCCTCTGGGGCGCCTGGCACCTGCCGCTGTTCCTCACCGAATGGGCCGGCTGGCCGGACGTGACCTGGCTGATGCCCGCCGAGTTCGTGCTCAGCTCGGTGCTGCTCGGCATCGTCCTGACGTGGGTCTTCAACGCCAGTGGCGGCAGCCTGCCGATGGCCATGCTGGTGCACGCCAACGTCAACACGGTGTTCTCGCTGCTCTGGCCGCAGATGTTCCCCACCCTGGACCCGTTCCGCGGCTCCCTGCACGCCCTGATCCTGGGCTCCGGCGCGGTGGCCCTGGTCCTGATCGTCACCACCCGCGGCCGCCTCGGCCTCCCGGCGAGCCCTCGTGACCCCTTCATAGACTGCGGGCATGATGAACCGGCCGGACGCCGTCGACCTGTTCGCCGATCGCCTGGACGATCTCGGCTGGGTGCGTGACCTGCTGGTGGCCGGTTCGCTGGCGACCGGGGACCACCGGCCGGGCGTCAGCGACCTGGACCTGGTGGCGGTCACCGGCGGACCGGTCACCCCGGACCGGCAGGCGGCCCTGACCGTTCTGCATCAGCGCCTCGACGCCGGGGCCGCGCGCGGGCTGAAACTCGGCTGCGTCTACGTCGACGAGGCGCGGCTCGCCGACCCGGCCGTCACCCACCCGACCTGGACGCACGGGCAGCTCGTGCACCGCATCCTCTCCGGGATCACCCGCGCCGAGCTGGTGCGTCACGGCTTCGCCGTGCGCGGGCGCAGGCCCGGCGACCTGCTCGCGGCCATGACCGACGACGATGTACGCGCCGCCGCCCGCGCCGAACTCACCGGCTACTGGGCATGGGCCGCACGCCGTCCCTGGATCTGGATCGACCCGGAGCTGGCCGACCTCGGGCTCACCTCGATGGCCCGGGGCCGCCACGCCGTGCGTACCGGGCAGCTGCTCACCAAGAGCGAGGCCGTGGAACGGGCCGCCGCCCCGGAGCGCCTCAAGGCTGAGCTTCGTGCCCGTCGCCACGGGGAAGCCGTCGTGTCCCCACGCTGGCGGACGGCGTGGATCGCCTGGAACGACTGCCGCCGTACCGTGCGATCTTTTGGAGATCGGCCCCCGGGTGCGGCAGGGTGAACCTCATGCGTATCTCGATCTGGCCCGGCGCCGGGCAACCCTACGGTGACGTGCTCGAAGCGGCCCGGCACGCGGCCGAGACCGGCTGGGACGGCGTCTGGATCGCCGACCATTTCATGCCCAACGACGGCACCGGCACCGACCCGCTGCACCCGGTCCTGGAGTGCGGCTCGCTGGTGGCGGCGCTCGGCGCGGCCGTGCCCCGGGTGCGGATCGGCACGCTGGTCTACGGCAACACCTACCGCCACCCGGCCGTCCTCGCGAACATGGCGGCCACCGTCGACCAGATCACCGGCGGCCGGTTCACGCTCGGCGTCGGCGCCGGCTGGCAGATCAACGAGCATGACCAGTACGGGCTGGAGCTGCCCCCGATCGGCAAGCGCATCGACCGTTTCGTGGAGGCGCTGCACGTGCTCAAGGGCCTGCTCCGGGAGCCGCGCACCACGATGAACGGCGAGTACTACCAGCTCACCGACGCGGTCTGCGAGCCGAAGCCGGTCCAGGACCCGATGCCCATCATGATCGGCGCGAAGGGCGAGAAGCGGATGCTTCGGGTCGTCGCCGAGCACGCCGACATGTGGAACACCTGGGGCCGCCCGGACCTGATCGCCCACAAGTCCGCCGTCCTCGACCGGCACTGCGCGTCCGCCGGCCGCGACCCGAAGTCGATCGTCCGCACCGCCCAGGCGCTGACGGTGGTCGACGGCCCGGTCCCGGAGAACGTGTCGATGCCGGTGATCGGCGGCTCGCTGAAGCAGCTGACCGCCGACATCGAGGACTACCGCGCGGCGGGCGTCGACGAGCTGATCGTCCCGGACGGCCTGCTGGGCAAGGGGGCCACGAAGTTCCGCGCCATGGACACCATCCTGTCCCTGGTCAGGCCGTAATCCCGCGCCGTCCCGCCGTGCGCCGTGCCGGGGCGGGACGGGTCAGGAGTGCGCGGTCACCTGGTCGAGGACGTCGTCGGCGGGGCAGCGGCCGCGATGCACATAACGCTCGGTGAACTCGGCGACCGCGTCCCGCAGTTCGCGCCCCGCGCCCTGGCGCGCCAGCGCACCGTAGGCCGCCACGAAGCAGTCCCGCGCGGCCGCCGCCAGCACCGGGTCGGCGACGGCGTCGCGGGCCGCCCGCTCCCACAGGCCCGGCTCGCTGACCAGGTGCTTCGTGGCCTCCCACGCCTCCTCGGCGGCGCGCGGGTCGTCCATCAGCACGGTCGCCACGGTCACCGGCAGCCGCCAGCCGGAGCAGGGCTGGCGGTCGGCCACGTCGAGTTCGAGGTGGCCGCGGGCGGCGACCGGCGGGCGCAGGGCGTCGCGGTGCCGGCGCAGGTCGCTGGCGGTGAGCCGGGAGCCGGCGCGGAGGGCGTCACGCAGGCTGCGGCCGGTCGCGGTGCGGGCCCGCAGGACGTAGGCGGACCAGGACTCGCGGGCGTCGCCGGGCGCGGGGGCGACCGGCAGTTCCCGGCGCAGCGCCTGCCGCACGCTGCGCCAGCCGGTGGGCCGGCCGTGCCGCAGCGGCGCGTTCGCGAACGCGGCGGCCAGGACCGGCGTCAGGGTGTGCGCGAGGTCCCACCGGCGACCGAGCCCGAGCGGGCCGCCGCCGTCGAGGCCGGCTTCCAGCCCGATCCGGATACCGGCCGTCGCGGTGCCGAGCGCGTGCTCCGGCCCGTCCGGGTGAACGGTGTCGGTGGCCTGGTCCAGAACGGTCAGCCGGTGCTTCTCCACGAGCCGGGTCGAGGCGGCCAGGTCGTCCGCCATCCGGCGCAGCGCGACGTCGAGGCCGGGGGAGGGCGGGCCGCTCACCACCATCACCCGCGGTGACCGGGCGTCGAGGAAGCCGTGCCGCAGCGGCCGCCGGCCGGCCGGCGCGGAGGCGGGGTCGAGCAGCAGGTCGACGGCGATTCCCACGAATCCCGGCAGACCGGGCGAGAACGCCCCGGCGGCGAGGAGATCGGCGGCGGCCGTTTCGGTCAGGGCGGTCACGATGCCTTCTTCCCCAGGGTTCTCGCAGGAGGAACGAGCATAGCATTCCTATCTGACTGATAGGAATGCTGACCTCGGGTGATCCGCGGAGTGTGCGGGTGTGGCGCGTCGATGCGGGAATGAGCGGATTGCGGCTTGCATACTGTTTCGCGGCTCTTGGGGAGTGTGGCTGCACCCGTACCGGAGGAAAGAGATGGCGCCGAAGCTGGCCGTCGCCGCGCTCGCGGCCCTGACCCTCGCCTGCCTCGCGGGTGTTGCCCCGGCGGCGGCGCACGCCCGGCGTCAATGGGCGGTGAACGGCGTGGAGCCGCTCGGCCAGCCGGTCGCGGTGGGTGCGGCGATCATCGGGTACGAGCAACGTGGACAGCAGGTCTACATCCAGAGCCGGTCCCCGGAGACCGGTGCGGCGCTGTGGGACGCCGCAGCGGTGCCGGGTGTGCCGGTGCGTGCCGGTCGGTGGGTCGTCTATCGCGAGCCGCAGCCGGAGTTCGGTGACGGGTACACGAGTCTCGTGGTGGCCGACCCGCTCACCGGCACGCAGGCGCAGCGCAGCCCCACGATGATCTTCCAGGGTGAGCCGCGGAGCTGTTTCGGTGACGGGGCGGTGTGTGTCACGGCGGCGCCGGCGCAGGGCGAGCCGATGCACGGCTACCGCCTCGATCTGACGAGCGGCGCGTTTCTCCCGGCGGCGGAGGGGATCACCGGGGAAGGGCTGATCATTATCGGTACGGAGGTCGCCCTCGTCCGCGACGGCGCGGTGCTCTGGCGGCGGCCCGACCCGAAGGCGACGCGCTGGACCCTGGTCCCGGCCGGGCGCGGCGTCCCGGCCGCGGGCGATGCTCCTGCCGGGGGCGGCGTCCCGGCCGGGGGCGGCGTCTGGGTGGGCGCGACCCCCGCCGGCAGCGTGGGCCTGGACGCGGCCGACGGCACGCTGCTCTGGACCTCGGCCGGCGTGCTGCGCGACTGCGGAATCCCGCTGCGCGACACCACGATCCGCTGCCGCGACGGGCGGATCGAGGCGTTCGACCCGATCACCGGGACCGCGCGCTGGTCGGTGCCGCTGCGCGGGCCGGTGGCTGTCGCCGGCGACGACTCGATCGTGATCCGCGGAGTGTCGATCTCCCTGGCGACCGGCAAGCGGGGGAACGCCGCCGGTGCGCACTGGTGTTTCACCGGCGGGCTGGCCTCGGTCTGCGGCGACGACGGGGTGCCGCCGGTCTCCGCGTGGACGGCGGTCGGCGCGGTGGCGGCGGGCCACGTCGTGGTGGCCACCCCGGCCGGCTACCTCGGCATGCCGGTCGCCCCGGCCTCAGAACGACCGGCTCTCCTCAGCACCCGGACCTCATAGAACCCGGGAATCGGCCCGGCCCCACAGCTCGTAGGGGCACCGGCCCGCCCGGAACCCGCAGGCCTCCGCCATCGCGGCCGCCTCCCGCAGCCCGTGCGCGACCGCCTCCGGAAAGTGCGCGTCGCTGCCGAAGCTGACCGCGTCCCCGCCCTCCTCGTGCCACCAGGTGACGATCAGCCGGTCCATCGGCAGCCGGGTGTTGATCTCCAGTGCCCGGCCGGCCCGGGCGGTGGCGCGCAGCGCGTCGCGGAACTCCTCCTCGAAGTCGCGGGTGTCGAACCGCTCCGGCCCGGGCCAGTGCCGGATCGGGTAGTCGATGTGGGTGAGCACCTCGAACACGTCACTGCCGGTCACCAGGTTCGGGATCTCCCGGAGGTACTCACGCACCACGCCGGCGGCCGGGCGGTCCGGGAAGATGCCGAACGGCTCGGCGTAACCCCCGTTGTGCGGCAGGCAGTGCAGCGATCCGATCACCCGGTCGAACTGTCCCTCGGCCAGCACTGTCGCGACCGCGTCCCGGTGCCAGTGCGGCTCGCCCAGCTCCAGGCCACTGAGGATCTTCAGCGTGGGAAAGCGTTCCCGGCAGCGTTCGATCGACGCGAGATAGCCCTGGGTGTCGAACGCCGGGGGAGTGATCCGGCCGTCCGGCCCGGCGGCGTCGAGGAGGCGCTGGTCGGCGTACGGGCCCTCGGTGGGCACCGGCCAGGCGGTGTGATCGAGGTGCTCGGTGAACGCGATGGCCGGCAGGCCGAGCTCGGCGGCGCGGGCGCAGGCGCGTTCCATCGAGCCGAGCGGGGCGTCCCAGGAGAACTCGCTGTGCACATGACTGTCGGCGGGAAGGGGGTGCTGGTGATCCACGCCGCGAACGTATCCGAGCGAGGTGGCCGCCGGCTGTCGGGCGTCCCACAGGACCGGGGCAGTTTGAACTAGGTTCCTAGGATGCCCTAGGGGGTGTGGAGGGTGTCCCCTAGAGCGGAATCCGGGAACGGGCAGGGATTGCACCGGTACTCCACGGCTGCCGCCCGGCCATACGGTCAGCTCATGTCATCGAACAGCGTCATCGTCCGGCGGACCGCCGTCGCCGCGCCGGCTCTCATGTTCGGGTACGGGGTCCTGCGGTTCCTCGACGGCCGGGACGGCGATCGCGGCAACGGGCCGGCCTGGGACGCCGGCCACGTGGCGTTCTTCGCGGCGATGGTGCTGTTCGGCGTGCTGGCCGTCGCGCTGCGCCCGATCGCGCCGGCCTGGGCCCGCCGGACCGGCACGGTGGCCGCCACCCTGGCCCTCGCCGGTGTCGGCTGCTTCCTCTGGGTGATCGCGGGCGACCTGTCGGAGGGGTTCCGGGAGGCCGCGCCGCTGCCGGAGGCGCTGCGGACCGGCGGGGCGGCGCTGTTCCCGCTCGGCATGCTGATGCTGCTCGGCCTGCTGGTCGCGGCCCGGCGGGCTCCGGTGTGGAGTCCGCTGCTGTTCGGCGCCGGCATCGCCGCGATCACGGTGAACCTGGACCTGCTGCCGATCGCGTCACTGGTGATCCTCGCGGCCCTGGCGCCGCTGGCCCGGCGCGACGACGCGGCAGACCGGCGCGACGACGCGCATGCCCGGGGCGGCGACGTGGCGGGCCGGGGCGGCGACGTGGCGGGCCGGGGCGGGCGGCACGCGGCGCGACGCTACGAGAACAACGCTCCGGTCCGGGAAGTGAGCCGGGAAGCCGTCCGCGCTCATTTCAAAGCCGCCATCTGATCAAAGCGGCCATCTGATCGGAGCGGCCGTGAGAAACGGGCCCGCGCGCCACGGGGGCGCGCGGACCCGTCCGCTCAGTACCGGAACGAACGCACCAGACCCTGCAGGTCGTCGGAGAGCCGGGTCAGCTCGGCCGCCGCCTCATGGGTGGCGTAGGCGCCCTTGCGGTTCTCCTCGGCCACGTCCACGACCTGGGTGATGCCGCTGCCGATCTGGTTGGCGCCGTCGGCGGCGGCGGTCAGGTCGGAGGCCATGCCGCTGGTGACAGCGCTCTGCTCCTCGACGGCCGAGGCGATGGTCGTCTGGAACTCGTTGATCCGGCCGATGATCTCGCCGATCTTGGTGATCGACTCGACAGCCGTGCTGGTGTCCGCCTGAATGGCCGCGACCCGCTTGCTGATGTCCTCGGTGGCCTTCGTCGTCTCCTGGGCGAGATCCTTGACCTCGCCGGCGACGACCGCGAACCCCTTGCCGCTCTCCCCGGCCCGGGCCGCCTCGATCGTCGCGTTCAGCGCGAGCAGGTTGGTCTGCTCGGCGATCGCGGTGATCACCTTGACCACGTCGCCGATCTCCGCGGACGAGCGGCCGAGCCGCGACATCAGGTCCTCGGCGGTGCTGGAGGCGATCACCGCCTCCTGCGCGACGCTCGCCGCCTCGGCCGCGGACACCGCGATCTCCCGGATCGCCGCGCCCATCTCCTCGGCGCCGGTGGCGACCGCGCCGACCCGCGAGTTGACCTCGTCGACGGCGCCGCCGATCGAGGTGACCTCGCCGGAGGTACGGTCCGCGCCGCCGGCCAGGGCGCGCGACGCGTCCTGGAGTTCCCCGGCGCGCCCGGCCAGGGCGTTCCCGCTGGCGGCGAGGGTGCCGACGGCCGTACGCATCTGCTCCGCCGCCTGGTTGAGCGCCGTGCTCATGTCACCGAACTCGTTGCGGTTGGCGATGTCGGACCGCCGGGTGAGGTCGCCGTCGGCGACCGCGTGCAGCACGTCGCGGAACTGCCGCAGCGGCCGGACCACGCTGTTGGCGATCACGACGGCCAGGGCGATCGCGATGATCAGGCCGATGACCAGCACGGCGATCACCATGACCCGGGCGGAGGAGTACTCGTCGTCGGAGGCGGCCAGGGCGTCGGTGGCGGCCGCGTCGCTGGCGGCGTCGAGCGCGTCCAGGCTGGTCAGCGCCTCGGTGATCTTGGCAGGGATCTCGTTGGTGCGGATCTCGTCGAAGCCGGTCAGATCACCGGCGGCCTGCAGTTCGCCGGCCCTCTCCCGCAGCTCGCCGTACTCGGTCCAGGCCGTGCTGAACCCGTCGATGGCGGCGCGCTGATCGGCGTCGAGGTCATGCGCGGAGTACGAGGCGATGGCCGCGTCGAGTGCGTCGGACGCGGCGGTCGACCGCTCGGTGGCCGCCGTCTGGAGGGCCGTGGTGGTGGCGGTCGTGGCGGTGAGGATCTCGAACCGGTAGTTCCAGACCTTCTCCCGGATGACCGCGACGTCGCGGGCGGGCAGCAGCGCGTTCGTGTAGATCTCGCGGCCGCTGTCGGCGACCTGCGACATCCGGACCAGGCTGATGGTGCCCACCAGGATCGCGACGATGCCGGTGAGGGCGACGAGCAGGGCGAGGTTGGTACGGACGCTGAGGTTGCCGACCAGACCGGGACGTTGTGCCACGACAGTCCTATCGTCTGGCCCTGCGGGGAACTGAGCCGCTGATTCCTCATCCCTGGTACGGCGGCGCGGCACCCCACCCCCAGCGCGGCACCGGAGCCCGCCGGGGCGGGTTGGCGCCGGGCTGCGAGTTGGCCAGCGCCAGCCGGGTCCCCCACTCGACGTAGCCGAGGAACGCGGCCCGGAACTCCGGATCGTCCGGCAGCCCGGCCTCGTCGGCGGCGTCGAGGAGCAGGCTCACCCAGCGCCGCCGCTGCGGCTCGGTGATCGCCTTGCCGAGGTGGTGGGCGAGCATGTGCGGATAGCCGCCGCGCTCGGCGGTGTAGCTGTCCGGCCCGCCGAACACCTCGGCCAGCCACATCGCGACGTGCCGGGGGTGTGCCGGGTCCATGCCGGCGAAGAGCGGCCCGATCAGGTCGTCGCCGGTGACCCGCTGGTAGAACCGCTCGGTCAGCCGCTCGAACGCCGGGGTGCCGCCGGCCCACTCGTACAGGGTGGGCACCGCGCCGCCGGCGCCGGCGACGGCGGTGGGCTCGTAGTGGCGCATCTCGTCGATGTTCTCGATGTAGGGACGGATCTCGGCCAGGAAGCCGGGGAACTCCGCGCCGCCGCGGAACCCCTTCATGTGGTCGTCCGCCGAGGTCCACGTGATCCGCAGGATGTAGGCCGCGGGTTCGCCGGCGCAGCGGCTCAGCTCGTAGCCGACGCATTGCGGCGACCGCGCGAGGAATACCGCCGCTCGGGCATAGGCCGCTTCGAAGGCCGCCGCGTCGCCGGTGATCCGATAGCGGATGTACTCGACTGTCATCCGTCCACGATAGAGCGCCGTAACGGTGTAATCGTGTAATCAATCCGACGATTCAAAGCAGCCCGGCGCGCTTGGCCTGGTACTCCTCGTCGGAGAGGACGCCGGCACGGTGCAGCTCCTCGAGGTTGCGCAGCAGGTCCGCCGGGGGCGCCGGCTTGCCGAGCCGCTCCGAGATCACCGCGCGGAGGTAGGCGGCGGCCGCCCGGTGCGTGGTGAACTCGACGGTGGTCCCGCCGACGTCGATCATCAGGATCCCGCGCAGCAGCCCGTCCCGCGCCGACACCCCGCCCACCCGCTCGAGGGGGATCGTGGACCGTCCCGCGCCGGTGCGCAGCCCGATCTGCCCGGTGCTCACCAGCTCCAGCCGGTCCGCGAAGACCAGCAGATAGACGCTGGCCCCGCCGTCGACCATGTGCCCGACGGCGAGCGCCCCGCGCACGTCGATCCCGGCCTGCGCGGCCTTGCCACGAGCCCGCTCGGCCCGCGCCCGCCCCTCGTCGACGCCGACCGCCCGGCCCGAGAACAACCCCATGCCGAAAACCCTAGACCGCGATCCGGTACGGGCCACCCCGCCCCCGACCGCACCCATCCCGTCCCCGGGAGTCCGCGCGGCCTCCTGCCCGCTCCCGGCCGTCCGGCGGCGATCGCTACCGGCGCGGGGAGACCTGAGACCATGACCGCATGCAGGATTCCGAAGCCGGCCGCCTCGACGCCGACCACCTCGAAGCCGACCTCCGCGCCGCCGAGCAGGCACTGCAGACCGCCCAGCGCCACGGCGACGTCGCGGCCCTGGACGCGCTGCTCGACGACCGTCTGATCGCGATCGGCCCGGACGGCGGCCGGTACACCAAGCAGGACGACCTGGACGCGTACCGGAAGGGCACCTCGGTGATCGACGACCTGGTCCAGGAGAGCCTGGAGCACCTGGTCGCCGGCAGCACCGGCGTCACGTTCTTCACCGGCACCGTGTCGGGCACGTTCGGCGGCGCGCCGGTGACCGCCCGGATGCGCTACACCCGCACCTGGACGCACACCGGCGGCCGCTGGCGCGTCCTCGCCGCCCACATCGTCCCGGCCTGAGGGGCAGTGCCCGTCCCGGCTGCTGCGCGCCCGGCTGCTGCGTGTTCGGCTGCTGCGCGTTCGGCCGCTGCGCGGACAGTCGCTGACCAGCCGAGCCGACCGAGGGAGACGAGAATGTCAACGAGGATGCGTCTGCTCCCGGCCGTTCTGCTGGTGACGGCGCTCGCGGTCACCGGCTGCGGCAAACCCGGCACGGATACCGACCCCGCGACCGGTGCGGCGCCCGGCACGATCACGGCGGGCACGCTGATGATCGGGTCGCAGCAGTCCTACATCCCGGGTGAGTTCCGCAAGGAGGGCGGCGACGACCTGGTCGGCTTCGGGGTCGACATCGTCACCGAGACCGGCAAGCGGCTCGGCCTCACCCCGCAGTGGGTGCAGTCCGACTACGCGGCGCTGATCACCGGCCTGCAGTCCCGGCGGTTCGACATGGGCTCGGGCGGGATGAGCGTGAACCCGGCGCGGCTGGAGCAGGTCGACATGGTCGGCTACTACCGGTCCGGCGCCACGTTCCTGGTGCGCAAGGCCGACGAGGGCAAGTACACCACCGCCGAGCAGATGTGCGGCCGGAAGCTCGGCATGCTGGAGGGCTCCACGACGCTGGAGAAGGCCGTGGCGGCGCTCTGCCCGGGCAACCCGATCCAGATCGAGTACTACACCGCGACGCCGCTCGGCCTGCAGGGCCTGCTCTCCGAGCGGGTCACCGCGTACGCGCCGGACCTCGCCCAGGCGCAGTACATCGTCGAGCAGAACCCGGCCGAGTTCGCGACCACCGGGTACCACCTGGTCGACTACTTGATCAACTTCACGTTCGCGAAGGGCGGGGACACCGCGCTGCGCGACGCGGTCTACCGCACCCTGGACGAGATGATCAAGGACGGGACGTACGCCAAGATCTTGGAGTCCTGGAATCTCAGCACCGGCGGCCTCACCCAGCCCGCCTACAACGGAGATCTCACCGGCAAGCCGTGACTCCGGTGCGGCGGCGGGCCCGCAGAACCCGCCGCCGCGCCCCTGCATAGAGAGCGCATGTGAGCGACAAGGTCTTCTACCCGGTACGCCGGCCCCGCGCGTGGGGGCAGATCATCCAGGCCGCGGTCGTCGTCGCGGCGATCCCGGTCCTCGTACTCCCGTTCCTCTCCTCCGGCGTGTTCGACCTGGCCACCGTCGGCGAGTACCTGTTCGGCCCGGCCATCCTGAAAGCCGTCTGGGGCACCCTGTCCCTGGCCACCCTGAGCACCGCCCTGGCCCTGGTGCTGGGCACCGGCGTGGCGCTGCTGCGGATCAGCGCCAACCCGGTGCTGCGCGCCGCCGCGGGCTTCTACGTCTTCGTCTTCCGCGGCACGCCGATGCTGGTCCAGCTGCTGATCTGGTTCTACGCGGTACCCCGGATCGTCGGGCACGTCGGCCTCTACATCCCCGGCATCGACCTGGTGCTCATCGAGGACCAGCCGGCCAGCACCTTCTTCACCCCGTTCGTGGCCGGCCTGTTCGCGCTCACCCTCGCCGAGACCGGGTACATGGCCGAGGTGATCCGCTCCGGCATCCAGGGCGTCGACGCGGGTCAGCGCGACGCGGCGCGGGCGCTCGGCGTGCCGGCCGGGAAGATCATGCGGCAGATCGTGCTGGTCCAGGCGTTCCGGATAGTGCTGCCGGCGATCGCCAACCAGTACATCCTGATGATCAAGAACACTTCGCTGGCGTACGCGATCGGGTACTCCGAGATCCTGCTCTCGGTCAGCCGGGTCTACTACACCAACTTCAAGTACCTCGAGCTGCTGCTCGTCGCGGCCTTCTGGTATCTGCTGCTGACCGCCGTGATCACGGTGGGGCAGCTGTTCATCGAGCGAAAGTTCCCCCCGAGATGATCAAACTGTCCGCTCGCGGCGTGGTCAAGAGCTACGGCGACGTCGCGGTGCTGAAGGACGTCACGGTCGAGGTGGCCGACGGCGAGATCGTGGCGCTGATCGGCCCGTCCGGCGCCGGCAAGTCGACGTTCCTGCGCTGCGTCAACAACCTGGAGACCGTCGACTCCGGGCACATCGCTGTCGACGGCGAGCTGGTCGGGTACCGCGAGGTCGACGGCTGCCTGGAGCCGCTGCCCGACCGGGAGGCGAGCCGGCGGCGGGCCCGGATCGGCTTCGTCTTCCAGCACTTCCACCTGTTCCGGCACATGACCGCCCGCGACAACGTCGCCTACGGACCCCGCGAGGTGCTCGGTGAATCCACGGCCGCGGCCCGGGGAAAGGCACTGTCGTTGCTGGACCGGATGGGGCTGACCGGGCGTGAGCACCACTATCCCCACGAGCTCTCCGGCGGCCAGCAGCAACGCGTCGCCATCGCCCGGGCGCTCGCCATGGACCCCAGCATCCTCCTGCTCGACGAGCCCACCAGCGCCCTCGACCCGGAGCTGCGCGTCGAGGTCGCGAACGTGATCCGGGAACTGGCCCGGGACCGGCGCACGATGCTGATCGCCACCCACGACATCCCGCTCGTCGAGGAGATCGCCGACCGGGTGGTCTTCCTGGTGGACGGGAGGATCGTCGAGGAGGGGCCGGCCGCGAAACTGCTGCACGAGCCGGGCCACGATCGCACCCGCGCGTTCCTGGCCCGGATGACCGGGTGAACGCGGTCCGCTCCGCGCTGCTCGTCGTGGCCGGGCTCGCTGCCTGCGCGGCAGCCCCTGCACGGGTACGGGCGGAGAGACGTCCCCGGCGACACCGGGAGGCTCCGCCCGTACCTTTTGATCGTCAGCAGTAGCCGGACGGGCACTCGCCGCTGGCCAGCAGCTCGTACTGCTTGCATTTGGGGCAGCGGGGCCGGGCCATCTCGGCGCGGGCCTTCAGTTTCGCCGCGGCGGACTTCGGGGCGGGCGTCTTCGCGGCGGCCTTGGCCGGTGCGGCGCCGGTGCCGGCGGCCGCCCGCGACCGGGTCGCCTTCGCCGCGCGGACCGTGGTCTTGCGCAGCTCGACGGCCTGGACCGACGCCTCCAGCAGGGCGTCGTAGTTGGCGTCGATCAGCTCCGCCTCCAGCGTCACCACCGTGTTCGGGTCGTCCGGGTCACGCACGTACGCGCCCGGCATCGACAGGGCCAGGTCGTTGGCGCGCTCCGGCTCCACGGCGACGTCGACGCCACCCTGATGGATGTACACCGCGACACCTGTCGTGCCCTCCGGGCGCACCTGCAGGGCCTTGCCGACCGATCGCACCTCGACCCTGGTCCGCCCGCGGAGCTCCAGCAGCAGCCGGGCCACCGACGCCGCGCCCGCGTTGTACTCGTCCATCAGTCCTCCGCTTCACATGACGACTCTCCAGTATCGGCATGCCCCGGTCCCCGCCGTGGGCCGGCATCAGAACGGGTGAAATTCCTCAAACGGCGGCTCGGTCAGCGGGCCGGCCGGAGCAGCGCCCGGCACCGCGGCCCGGCGCCGGCGTCCGGCACTGCTGACCAGCGGAGACTGCCCTCGACGTATCGTATCGCCGCGCGCCCCGGCGGCTCGGCGAAGTCGTCGAGCACGATCAGGCCGCACTCGGGGATCTTCTGGTAGCCCCGTAGGACGAGGGACGGATCGGACCACGGTGTGATGTGCCGGCCGCCGGGGCGGCTCTAGCGTCCCGCGCATGAGACGCGTTTGTGGCACGCTGCTCGCCCTCTACCTCATCGGCCGGGCGGCCGCCGAGCCGTTCCTGATCGACGTCGCTGATCCGGCGTCGTACCGGCGGGACTGGGGCGGCCCGAGCCTGGCCGGGGTGCTGCTCGTGCACTGCGGCCCGGGCGTGATCGCCGCGATCCTGCTCGTGGTGGTGGCGCGGGGGTGGTGGCGGGGGCGGCTCGCTGCCGAGTCGGAGCGGTCGTGGCCCTATCGCGGCCGAACGAGCACCACAGTCCCCGCCGCCCGGGACAGAACCGCGCCGAACAGCGCGCCGGCCGAGCCAGAATCCCCCCGAAGCCCGCACCAACCGCGATAGAAGGACACCGAATCCCGCGCTGCCCGGGATGGGACCGCACGAAGCGCAAGCTGGCCGGGATGGGACCGCACGAAGCGCAAGCTGGCCGGGATGGGATCGCACGAAGCGCACGGCGGCAGCGGTGAGGGCGCACAGAAGCGGTGCGTGTGCTTGCATCCCTGCCCTGGCACGGGTGAAGGCTCACGCTGACGTTGCGTGTGCCCTCATCGTGCCCACCGGCAGCCCACCGGCCACGGAGATGCCGCCTGTTCGCCGTCCCGCGGCTTGTCCCGCCGTCGCGCCGTCCGGCCCGGTTGTCCGGCCGCCGCCTGTCCCGCCGTCGCGCCGTCCGGCCGCCGCTTGTCCGGCCGTCCCGCCGTCCCGCCGTCCGGGCGTCCCGCCGTCCCGCCGCCTGTCCCGGCGGTCGCGCTGCGGCCTGGAGCCGCCCCTGGATCGCGCGGTAGGCGGGGACGCGCCGACGACGCGTACCGGAAAGGGAGCCCGGCCCGGCAGGAAGCCGGACCGGGTCGCGGGGTGCTACTGCATCTGGTCGACCACGTCGTCGGCGGTGAGGCGGCCTCGGTCGTCGGCGGTCTTGAGGGCGCGGGCGGTGGCTGCCGGAACGACCGGGTCGGCCGGGCGGCGGTGATGCCAATCGGTCACGGCCTGGTAGGCGGCTACGACGGCGAGGAGCCGGTCCTCCTCGTAGGGCGCGCCGCCGAGGATGGTGCCGATCGGGACGCCGGCCGCGCTGAAGCCGATCGGGAAGCCGATCTCGGGCAGGCCGAGGATGTCGAACGGGACCGGGCTGGTCTGCACGACCACGTCGCACTTCTCGAAGATCTGGTCGAGGACCCGCTCGAGCAGCAGCAGTTTCGCGCGCTGACCGGTGATGAACTCGTTGCCGCCCATCAGCGCGCCCTGCAGCCAGCCGGTCACCGAGACGCCGAAGCCGCGCAGGTCGGACCGGAGGTACGGCATGAACGGCTCACTGCGCTCCGGCAGGCGCACGTTGTTGAAGTCGTTGCCGGTGAGCAGGTCCCACTGGTCCGGGAACGGCAGGTCGACCAGCGAGACGTCGGTGATGCCGTCCAGTGTGGACAGGAACGTCTGCCGGGTGGCGCTGGACGCGTACCCGGGGAGCACGCCGACCCGGGTGCGGCGCCGGACCCGGCACCGGCCCTTGGTGATCACCGGGGTGGCGGCCTCGATCAGGTCCGGCAGCGGCGGCAGGCCCTGGGTACGCGGGTCGGCCGGGTCCTCGCCGGCCATCGCGGTGAGCATGATCGCCGCGTCCTTGGCGTCGCGGGCCAGCGGGCCCGGGTGGTCCCGGGTGTAGCTGAGCGGGATGATCCCGGCGAGCGACACCCGGCCCATCGTGGGCTTGAGGCCGGTGAGGTTCTGCGCGTTCGACGGCGCGGTGATCGAGCCGCCGGTCTGGGTGCCGGTTCCGGAGGCTGCCATCCGGCCGGCGACCGAGGTGGCGGTGCCGGTCGACGAGCCGCCCGGGTCGGTGGCCGGGTTGCCGGGGGTCCACGCGTTGACCGTGGTGACGCGTCCGTCCGGGGTGGTCGCGCGGGTGGTGGCGAGCGGCCCCATCTGCGTCTTGCCGAGCACGATCGCGCCGCTCGCCTTGAGCTTGGCGACCGGGGTGGCGTCGTAGGGCGGGACGAAGTCCTGGAACAGGAACGAGTTCGCGGTCGTTCGCACCCCCGCCGTCCAGTAGTTGTCCTTGATCGCCAGCGGGATGCCGTGCAGCGGGGTGGCCTGCTTCTTGCGGCCGGCGGCCTTCGCGGCGGCCCGCGCCTGATCGGCGAGAACCGTGTTGAACGCCTGGTAGACCCCGTCGAATCTGCCGATCCGGGCCAGGTACGCCTCGACGATGTCGGCCGGCTTCAGCTTGCCGTACCGGATCATCCAGGCCGCCTCGGCGACGGTCAGCTCGGTCGGGTCGCTGATCGCTTCCGGTCGCGGCTTCACGTAGGCGCCGTCGCCGAACTTCGGCGTCCGGCCGGACAGGCTTCCGGCGGACAGGCTTCCGGCGGGCAGAGCGGAGGCGGCGGCGGGCAGCGCGGCGGCACCGGCCGCGGCGGCCGCGGTGATCGCCGCGGTGCGGGCCAGGAACACCCGGCGGTTCACGGCGGTCATCGGCGCCACTCCGTACTGATCGAGGGATAGAGCAGGGGCGCCGGTTGCTGGGACAGCGCGGCGGCGTGCGCCGGGTCGCTGCCGGCGGGGGCGGGCATCGTGAACGAGGCGAGGGCGGTGACGCTGCCGCGCACGAAGGAGCGCAGCGAGGCGAGCACGGAGTCGCGGCCGGGGGAGCCGGTCACCGGGTCGGCGGTGGTGCCGGCCGGCAGCTGGTCCAGGTCGATTCCAAGAGAGGCAAGGCGAGCCCGGATCATGGTGTTGAGCTCGGCGTCCGTAGGTGGGGTGACAGCCATGATCATCACCATTGGATCCGTCTGTGTCGTTGCTGTGTCAGCGGCGTCACGTGGTGGTGTCCACCCGGCGGTGGTCCATCATGGACTGCCGGTTTCGTCTGCCTTTGGTACGAGTTCTCGAGGGTTCCCGTGTCAGCGGCGATGACGCGTCCGGGAACGTCGCCGCGCCCGAGCGCACTGCCGACCGGCTGGTCCGGCTGGTCCGGCTGGTCGGCAGTGCTGTTCTCGGCTGGTGGATCGTGGAAGCGCGCGGTCCGGCTGGCGTTCAGTGCTGTCCCGCCGGGCCGGCGAGAACACTGCCAGCCAGCCGGGCAACACGAGCTGGTCACCAGTGTTGCCGTAGGCCTGGTCCGAGAGCACTGCGCGCCAGCCCGCCCGCACCGCTCCACGATCGACAACCCGCGGCGCCACGTCCGAACTGAGGGCGTCACCGCACGTCCCTACGGGCCCACGGCTCTTGGATCAGCCGGCAAGGTCAGCACTGGGAGCCAACCGGGCGGGCCGCGTCCCGGAGCGGAATCGGCGGCCGTCGAGGAACGGGCGGCGCTACCGGGCTGCTCGCGTCGTGTCCGCGTCGCGGGCCGGCACGCCCGTACCCGAATCAAGAAGGCAGCCGGGCGCCCAGCTTGAGCATCATCCGGTCCAGGGACCACGAGCGTTCCACGATCGGCCACACCTTGGCGGGGATCCGGGTGCCGGCGGCGGTGGTGTACGCGTCGACGGCCAGCACGTCGCCGAGGATCTCGGCGGCGGTGGTGGAGCCGTCGCCGAAGCGCAGCGCCAGCGGCCCGTCCCCGGTCGACTCGTGGACGTTCACCTCGGCGCCGCGAAAGAGGTGCGAGTGGGCGACGTCCCCGGTCGTCACCGCAATCCCAGCGCCGCCCGGATGATGCGGGCGGTGTTCTCCACGTGCTCGCGGGCCACCCGGGCCGCCGTCTCGCCGTCGCCCGCCCGCAGGGACGTGACCAGCTGCCGGTGCTGGGTGTTGACGATCTCGTCGTCGGCGGGCGTGAAGACCACCGGCTGGTTCAGATTCCAATAATTGATTTTGGTACGCCGGTGCAGCTGCGCGACGACCGTGTTGGTCGCCGCCTCGGTGATGATGTCGTGGAAGACGTTGTTCAGCTCGTTCAGCTTGAGCCGGGAGACCGAGTCGTCCTCCATCGTCTCGATCAGCTCCTCGAGACGGGTCAATGCCGCCTCGGTGATCCGCTGGGCGGCCAGGAACGCGGCGTGCGCCTCGACGCCGGCGCGGGCTTCCATGATCTCCAGGATCTCGGCGGGCGTGTGGTCGCGCACCACCCAGCCCTTGCGCTGCACGACCAGGCCCTCCTGCACCAGGCGGAACAGGGCTTCCCGGACCGGGGTGCGGCTGACCTCCAGCCAGTCGGCGATCTCCTTCTCCACGAGCCGGTGGTTCGGGCGCAGCTCGGCGGCGAGGATGGCCTCGCGGAGACGGTCATGGACCACGTCGGCGCGATCGGCGCTGCGGTTCGGGGTGGGCGGGGTGGTCATGGAGAACTATGGTATACAGGCCGGTACACCCTCCGCCTGGCCGGGGCCGCGACACGCGGGTACGAGGCTGTTGAAATGTTTCAGTCCGGGTGGTTCACTCGAAGTTCCACGTCCGTCTCGGCGAAAGGTCCACCGTTGACGCGCAACGGCCGCGCACCCTCGGTCAAGGATGTCGCCGCAGCCGCGGGTGTCTCTCTCGGCACGGTGTCGAACGTGCTCAACCGCCCCGCCGTGGTCAGCACCGCGACCCGCGAACGGGTCGAGCGCGCCATGGCCGAGCTGGGCTTCATCCGCAACGAATCCGCCCGCCAGCTGCGAGCCGGCACCAGCCGCGCCCTAGCGTACGTCATGCTCGACGGCGGCAACCCGTTCTTCCACGACGTGGCGGAAGGAATCGAGACCGCCGCCGAGGACGCCGACCTGTCGCTGTTCGTCTGCAACAGCAACGGCCGCGGCGACCGCGAGGCCAAACACCTCGACCGGCTCGTGCAGCAGCGCGTCCAGGGCATCCTGATCACCCCGGCCGACCCGGACGCGCCGCACCTCGCCGAGATCGCCCAGCGCGGCATCCCGTTCGTGATGGTCGACCGGCTCAGCCGGGCCGGCGACCACTGCTCGGTCTCCGTCGACGACGTGCTCGGCGGCCGGATCGCCGTCGAGCATCTGATCGATCGCGGACACCAGCGTGTCGCGTTCGTCGGCGGGCCGTCGCACATCGGCCAGGTGCGGGAACGGTGGCAGGGCGCCCGCGAGGTGTGGGCCGAGTTCGGGCTGCCGGCCGAGGACCTGATCAACCTGCCAACCGAGGCGATGACCGTCACCGAGGGCCGCTCGGCGGGCGAGCGGCTGGCCGGGCTGCCCAGCCGCCGGCGCCCGACCGCGGCGTTCTGCGCGAACGACCTGCTCGCGCTCGGTCTGCTGCAGCACGCGGTGACGGCCGGCCTGCGGGTGCCGGACGACCTGGCGATCGTCGGCTTCGACGACATCGACTTCGCGGCGGCCGCGGCGGTGCCGCTGACCTCGGTGCGGCAGCCGCGGCAGGAGCTCGGGCGTACCGCGGCCCGGCTGGTCCTGGACGAGGCGACCAACCCGGATCATGTGCACGAGCAGGCCACGTTCGTGCCGGCGCTGGTGGCGCGGGCGTCGACGGGGCTGGTCCGGAGGGCGTGACTCCTCCTTCGGGGCGTCGGTGGCCGTTTCCCGGCGTGACTCCTTTCCCGGCGTGCCCGGGGCTGGCGTAACTTTTCCGGGCGTGACTTTTCCGGGCGTGTCCTTTTCCGGGCGTTCCGGTGGGGGAAGCGGCGCGGCCGGACGGCGGGAACGAGGGTGGACACGATGAGACTGCATGTCGGCTGTGCGATGTGGAGCCTGAAGTCGTGGCAGGGGCGGTTCCTGCCGCATCCGGCGACGCCGGGGGAGCGGCTGTGGGCCTATGCGGGCTGGTGCAACGCGGTGGAGGGGAACACCACGTTCTACGCGATCCCGGCACGGGACACCGTGGAGACGTGGGGGGCACAGTTGCCGGCCGACTTTCGGTTCGTCGCCAAAGTCCCGAAAATCGTGACGCATGAGCGGCGGCTGGTGGACACCGACGCCCCCTTGGCGGCCTTTTTCGACGCCATCGAGCCGCTCGGGTCCCGTACCCATGCGCTCTGGATCCAATTGCCGGGCTCGTTCGGACCGCCAGATCTGCCCGTGCTGGACCGATTTCTGCGGCGCATGCCCGCAGGGCATCGCTGGGCCGTCGAAGTGCGCCATCCCGACTTCTTCGCGGCGCCTTCCGCGCTGGAAAAGGTGTTGACGTCGTTCGATGCGGAATGGATCCCGTTCGACACGACGGCGTTCTTCGCCAGCCCGCCGACCAGCGACGCCGAGCGTGACGCCTGGACCAAGAAACCGCGCATGCCGCTGCGCGAGCATGCGCTGACGGCCCGGCCCGTCGTGCGCTATCTGGGCCGGGACAATGCCGAGAGTACGGTCGACGGCTGGCAGAAATGGGTCGAAACAGTCGCCGGATGGCTGCGGGAGGGGCGCACGCCGACGGTTTTCGTGCACACTCCCGACAATGCCGATGCCCCGGAGCTCTGCCGGCGTTTCCACGACGAGGTGCGGGCGCGGGTGCCGGAGCTGGAGCCGCTTCCCGAGCCGCTGCCGCTGCCGGAGCCGGACGGGCCCCTGACCCTTTTCTGAGGCGGGCCCCTGGCCCTGTGCTGAGGCGGGCCCTGGACCCTGTTCTGATCGGTGCGATTACCGCGGTTCGGGTCAGCGCGCGGGGCATTTCGCGGCCGGGGCCGGCGATCGTTACCCGGCGTGCCGGTATCCGGTGTAAAGCCGGCGCTTCGCGGAAAGCTGCGGACGCTCCAGGCCCCGCAGAATGACGCGAACCCGTAGGCGCTCCGCCGTTGCGGTGACCCATCGTGACGCCCTGGTGGGCCGGCGGCCCGTCACGCGACGTTGGAAAATCGCGTGACGGGCGGCGACCAGATAAATGCGATAAATCCGCAGTGTGGCCGCACGATCAGCGCACACGGAAGCCGGTTGCGTGCGCTGATCGATGCTATGAGGGTGGTGACGGAACACGGACGGCCAACGTGTGCGCTGACCGCCCATCCCGGAGACAGATCCGGCGGCTCCGATCGAGGGCTCGGGGCGGCTCCGGTCCCGTCGTTCTCCAGTCCGGAAACCGAGATCAACTCAGGCGGAGCGGTACCGGCCCGGTTCTGGGCGGCACCCTGTTCCAGCCGGCGGAATCGGTTCGATAGATTGCGCGCCGTGGATCAACGGTCGGCCGGTGGCCGCGTTCTCGTCTGGATACAATGGACACTGCTGGTGGCCTGCCTGATCGGCAGCCTCGGCGTGCTGGCGCTGGCCGCGATCCGGGCCGGCGATCCCGGAGCGCTGCTCGCCCCCGGCCTGGAGCGTCTCGGCGATCCGGCGGAATCGCTGCCCGACTCGCTGCTGGCGTTGATCTTCGTGCCGGGCATCTTCGTCTCGTATTTCGTCTACGCGATCGGATTCGTGACGGTGTTCTTCGGGTTCGCGATGCTGATGCACACCTGGCTGGTGGGTGATCGCGCGACATTCCGCCAGCTGCTGCGAAGCACGGCGGCCTGGGCGGCGCTCACCGCGGTCGCGATCACCCCGTTCGGCAGCGCCCTGCACCACTGGCTCCTGGACTGAACCACTGGCTCCTGGGCTGAAACGGTCAGGCCCGGCGGTGCGCCGCCGGGCCTTCCTCCGGTACGGGCTACGCGTGCGGGCAGGTGGCGCGGTACTCCTGGATCGTGGAGCCGGACGGGGCCGGGCAGAGGAACTGGTCGTACCGGGTGTCGTTGTCGATGAAGCGCTTGAGCCACGACAGCGCGTACTTCGCCACGGTGACGTTGCCGCCCTGGGTCGGCGCCGAGTGGCTGGCGTTGTTGACCTCCAGGTAGGCCTTCTCCGGCGCGCTGGACATGCTCGTGTAGAACGGCTCGGAGTGGGACGTGACCGGCGCGACAGTGTCGTTCTCGGCACCGATGATCATGGTGGGTACCCGGACCGTGCCCCACGACTTGGTGCCGTGCCAGGGGGTCATCGGGACGGCTGCCTGCAGCGCCGGGCGGGTGCGTGCCGCCGCGAGGCTGCCGCCGCCGCCCATCGAGTGGCCCATCACGCCGAGGCGGGTGGCGTCGATGCGGGTGCGTACGGAGCTCGTCCTGGTCAGGTAGTCGAGGGCCGCGAGGAGCTGCGTACCCCGGCTGTCCGGCTGGTCGAGCGTGCTCAGCGTGTTGATGGTGATCACCACGAAGCCCTGTGAGGCGAGCCGGGGGCCGAGCCAGGCCACGCTCGACTGGGTGGCGGTGAAGCCGGGGGAGATGGCGACAGCGCCGAACGTGCCGTCGGCGGTGCTCGTCGGGTAGTAGACGGTGCCGCCGCCGAAGCCGCTCTGGCGGGCCACCGTGGTCTGCGCGACGGCGTAGGTGCCGCGGGACGCTTCGATGCTGCTGGTGGTCGGTGCGGGTCCGCGCTCGTAGGGGTTGGCGGCGAGGGCCTGGGCGGGTGCGACCAGGACGGAGGCGGCCGCGGCGAGCGAGGCGACCAGGAGTGAGACTCTCATGCGGGGACTCCCTGGGGTGTGGGAACGTGCACACATAGAAGGGTCTTGATGATCCCTACTAGCGGGTAATCCCAGTGACTACATGCTGCGGCGATATGTAACCGGCCGGAAATCGCGTTGCCGCAGGAGTGAACTGGGCGAACAATGATCGACATGACGTTCTGAGCAGCCACCTGAAGCCTGTGCCAACTCTCCTTCGAAAGATGAACGTCTCGTGTCTGTCACCGTTTTCGCGGGCGAAAGCAGCTGGATCGAATCCACCGCCGTCGCCCAGTGCCATCAGGTCGCCGCCCTCGACGGCATGATCCACGTCGCCGGGATGCCGGACCTGCACCCCGGTAAGGGCGCTCCGATCGGCGCCGCCATGACCTCACGCGTGCTCTATCCCTTCCTCGTCGGCTCGGACATCGGCTGCGGGATCGCGGTCTTCCCGTTCCGGCTCAAGAAGGTCGTCCCGGAACGGCTCGCGCCGCGGTTCCCGGACCTCGATGAGCCGGTGGATTCAACGGACGAAGGCCTCGGAACGCTCGGGCGGGGCAACCATTTCGTGGAACTCGCCAAGGTCGACGCGGTCCTCGCCGAGACCGGTCTCGGGGTGGGCGAGCACGTGCTGATCGTCCACAGCGGGTCGCGTGGCCTGGGCGAACGCATCCTGCGGGCACACACCGAGACGCACGGCGCCGGGCCGGCCGCGGACCCCGCCGGATATCTCGAGGCGCACGACTCGGCCGTACGATGGGCAAGCCGGAACCGGCGCACCCTGGCCGCGCGGGTGGCCGAGGCGCTCGGCGCCGAGGTGACCGAGCCGATCATCGACGTCTGTCACAACTCGGTGGAGGTCCGCGACGGGCTCTACCTGCATCGCAAGGGCGCCGCGCCGGGCGACGGGCGGGAGGTGCTGATCGCCGGCACCCGCGGCACGCGCTCCTACCTGGTGGCCGCGCACGCCGGGGCCGACGCCGGCTATTCGGTCGCGCACGGGGCCGGCCGCAAGATGTCCCGCGCCGACGCGCTGCGCCGGGGCAAGGCCAAGCACACCATCGAGCAACTGCGGCGTACGCCGGTCGGCTCCCTCGTCGTCTGCGGCGATCGCCAGTTGCTGTTCGAGGAGGCGCCGACCGCCTACAAGCGGATCGAGCAGGTGATCGAAGACCTGGTCACTTTCGGACTCGCGACGCCGGTGCTGACCACGGTGCCGGTGATTACCTACAAGACGGCCGACAGGCACGCGTCGCATCGAGGGTCCCGGGCAGGCCGGCCTCGGTGAGCGGCATCAGGTCGTCCGGATCAGCGAAGATGTCCGGGCCGGCGCCGGGTGGATCCGGTCGGCGCGACCGTCCGGATCGATCGTGTACAGCTCGGCGACGGCCAGATCCTCGCGGTCGCCGAGCCAGGGGGAGGTGCGGTCGCTGCCGGACACCGGGCGGTCCGCCCAGCGGCGCAGCTCGTCCGTCGCCTGCGGCAGGAGGGCCGGGCTGCGCAGCCGGGCCGCGGTGAGAGCGGCCGCCCACCGTACCGTCTCGTCCTCATCGGCCAGCCGCTGCCGCAACAGGTCCTCGTGCCCGGCGGCGGGGGGGGGGGGGGGCCCCCGCGCCCCCCCCCCCCCGCGGGGGGACGCCGGGGGGGCGGGGCGGGGCCCCCCGGCCCAAAAC
>NZ_JBEZZR010000016.1:111337-169359 GCF_040639325.1 Actinoplanes sp. NPDC023936
CACCTTATCCACGTTGTTCTTGTTTTGCTGCGGTTGAATGTTCGTCTGGGGTCCGCGGGGGGGGGGGGTCGGGGTGCGGTGGCGCCGAGCGCCAGCAGCGCCGTCGTGGTCACGGCGGTGGGCGCGTCGCTCTCCGCCGCGACAAGAGCCAACGGGGGTACGGTCACCGCGGCGTGCTCCGGAAACGCGGCGAGGGCCATCGCCGCCGGAACCGCGACCTCGGCGTCGTCGTCGCCGAGCAGCGCCACGAAAATCGGGATGCCCCGCGCGACAGCGTCGTAGGTGGCCCGGTACACGCCCCCGGGCTCCGGCACCGGGAACCGTCTCTCCTCCGGCTCCCCGGGTGCCCAGAGCTGCCCGGGCAGCCAGGGTTGCCCGGGCGCCACGAAGGCGATCAGATCGATCAGCTCGCCGCGATCCGGGGTGGCCGGGTCGTCGAGCAAGGCGAGCAGGAAGGGGACGGCCGGGGCGCTCGCCGGATAGGGTGTGCCCTGGTGGGCGATGCTGGAAATGAGAGCGTCACGGCTTTCGTGCCGTTCCTCCGGGTCCGCTGACAGCAGCCCGTGGATCATGTCCGGCACGTCGTCGGCCGTCCCGTAGGCGTGCTCCAGCGCCGCCCAGTCGACCGCGTCGAGGTCCTTCAGCGCGGGGGCGATGCGGGAATCCATGCGCGGGAGAATAGCGCGCCGCCTGATCACTACCGGGCGCTGATCCGGGTTTCACGCGGACCGCGGCGCCCCGGATTCCGGCCGCTTTCCGGCTGCGCTACGGCTCGCGAACCTGTGGCCGGGTCGTCAGTTGTGTCAGCCTGCCCGGGCCGGGCCTCGCGACGGCTACCGCTCGATGGCCTCGGCCAGGTGCGCTATGCCGTACTCGAAAGCGGCCTCGACGTCCCCGCCCAGATTGAACGCGCCGGCCAGCTCCATGCTGATGAAGCCGTTGCCCCACGCGGTGAAGAGGCGTGCGGCGTTCAAGGCCTGCTCGGGGCCGGCCAGTTCGGCGGCCACCTCCAGGACCGGCGCGCTCGCCTTGGTCAGCATGTCGATGTCGGTCGGCACCGCCTCCGGGGTCCACCCGAGAATCAGGCGGTAACCGGCGGGGCGGGCGTGCGCGAACGTCCGGAAGGCGCGGGCCAGCGCGGCGAGATCCGTGCGGGGAGCGGCGGTGCGGGGCACGGCGTGCAGCTGCGCTCCCAGGTCCTCGACGGTGGCTTTCACGACGAGGCTGACCAGGGCTTCGCGGTTGCGGACCCGCTTGTAGAGCGACGGCGCGCGGACACCGACCCGCTCGGCGACGGCCTGCATGGTGAGGCGGTCCAGGCCGTCGGCTTCGAGGATCTCCCGGGCGGCCGTGATGATCTGGTCGAGCGATGTGCGTTCCGGCGTCGGCATACGCGCTCCCTTCGATAGCTATTGACCGTAGCCATGATAGCTATGTATCTTAGCTTTCATGAAGCTTGGTCCTCAACTCCACCGCATCGGCAACGACATCGTGGCGGTCTACCTGATCGTGACCGACGACGGCGTCACGGTCATCGACGCCGGTCTCTCCGGTCAGTGGCCGGAACTGATCAGCGAACTGGACGGTCTGGGCCGCACCGTCCGCGACATCCGCGGCATCGTTCTCACGCACGGCGACAGCGACCATCTGGGCTTCGCGGAGCGCCTGCGGCGTGATCACGGCGTGCCGGTCTTCGTCCACGCGGCCGACGCCGCCCGCGCCCGCGGCGAGATCAAACCCAAGACCAAGTGGGGCAAGATCAAGGTGGGCGCGCTCGCGCGCTTTCTCTGGTACGCGTCCCGCACGGGCGGCCTGAAGACGACCTATGTCCGTGACGTGGTGACGATCGAGGACGGTCAGGTGCTCGACCTGCCGGGCGCGCCGCGGATCATCGAGCTGCCCGGGCACTCGCCGGGGAGCGTCGCGATCCACTCGGCGGCGGCCGACGCGGTGTTCGTCGGTGACGCGCTGACCACCCGATCCGTGCTGACCGGCGAGAACGGGCCGCAGCCCGCGCCGTTCACCGACGATCCGGCGCAGGCGGCCGCGTCCCTCGCGCGGATCGCCGAGCTGGACGTGACATGGGTGCTGCCGGGTCACGGCGCCCCGTGGAACGCGGGCGCGGCGGCCATCGTGCGCCGGATCGAGGAGTTCCGGGCGCAGAACCCGGCGTGAGTCCGCGCGCGCGGCCGAGGCGGTCGTGCCGCGCATGCTGGCGGCCGGACGGGACACCTGATCGGCCTGTCCAGCATGGCGGACGGGTTGATCTCCGCCGACGCGTCCGGTTATGCGGCGTCCAAGGCGGGGCTCACCTCGTACCTGATGGGTCTTGACGCGGCGCTGCGCCCGCGCAGCGTCGCCGTGACTACTGTCCGTTTCGGATTCGTCGACACCAAGATGGCGACGTCGCCGGTCACGCCGTTCCGGATCTCGGCGGAGCAGGCGGCCGGCGTGCTGATGCGCTGCGTGCGGAAGCGGCCGGCGCTGGTGTCGTATCCCCGGCGGATGGCGGCCCTGACCGGGTTACTCGGTCCGATGCTGCGAGCGGGCGCCCGGATGCGGCGTTAGCGTGACCGCATGGCCGTCTTCCGCGATGCCCATCCGATCGTCTACGTCCAGGATGTGACAGCGTCTCTCGGGTTCTACCGTGATCTGCTCGGGTTCACCGAGACGTACCGGTTCGGTGAGTTCGTCTCGCTCCAGCTGGGAACGTCGGCGATCTCGGTCGTCCAGGTGACCGACGGGCAGGACGGCTCGCACGGCCTGCCGATCCGGCCGCGTGCCGGGCATCAGTTCGAGCTCTGCGTCTATACCGACGACGTGGATGCGGCGATCGGTGAGCTGCGCAATAAGGGCGTGCCGGTGCTGGTCGAGCCCGCCGACCAGCCGTGGGGCGAGCGGATGGCATACGTCGCCGATCCGGACGGTCACCCGGTGATGATCTGCCGCTGAAGAGGACTCATGTCCACAGTTCGTATTGACTGGTCCTGAGCGCGACTGGCGGGCTTGCTGCTCAGCAGTGAGTTTCGGCTGTCACGGTGAGTTTGGCTGTGACGGTGAGTTTTGGCTGTGACGCTACGCGTTGATTGTCAACATTGAGCGCTCGAGTTGACGGCGCGTGTTGACGACCATGTTGACGGCACGCGTTGATGGCGCATGTTGACAGCGCATGTTGACAGCGCACGTTGACGGCTCATGTTGACGGCTAGTGTTGAGCGTCTTGTTGATGGGGAGCGGCGACGGTCCGCATCGGTACCGTCGCCGCCTCCGTGCAGGGCACGGTCCCCGGGGGCAGGGGAGTGCCCTTATAGATCAAGACGTATCGGGGCGCCGGAATGTTGCACGGGATCGTCAACTGATCGACCCGACTTGCTTCACGTGGCGCAGCAGCGGCGCGGACTCGACTCGCTCCACCCCGTCGAGCGAGCCGATCTTCTCGGTCAAGTAGCGGTAGAACTCGGCCATGTCCTGGCACACCACCGTGGCGGTGAGGTTCGTCGGGCCGGTGGTGGCGGCCGCGAACACCACCTCCTCGTGTGATGCCAGCGCGGCGCCGACCGCTGCGAGCCGGGACGGGGCCACCGACAGCCAGAGCATCACCCTGCCCCGGTATCCGAGGGCGTCCGGGCCCACCTCCACGTCGCAGAAGAGGGCGCCGGTGCCGAGCAGGTCACGCAGCCGGCGCCGGACGGTCGACTCCGGCCAGCCGGTTGCCGCCGCCAGTTCGGTGTAACCGATCCGGCCGTCGCGGGCCAGCGCGTCGATCAACCGGTCGTCAGCGTCAGTCAGTTTCGCCACGCCGGCCAGCGACCCGGCGCCGGACAGATTGCCAGCGCCGGGCAGTTTCGTGGGACCGGGCAGTTTCGCGGGGCCGGGCTGCTTCGCGGGGCCGGGCAACGACGCGGCGCCGGCCGGATTCGCGGGACCGGGGAGCTTCCCGGCGCCGGGCGGCGTCGCGGCGGCGGGCGGCCGTTCCGGGGTCAGGGCTCTGATCTGCTCGTCGGTCAACGCCTGGTCGCGCCGGTCGGCTCCGGTCGCGCCGCCGGCGAACTGGTGGATCAGGCAGTGGGCGGTCACCGAGACAAGGCGCGGCGTACGGGGCAGCTTCTCCAGGAGCAGCGACTCCCAGTCGGCGGCGGCCGGTACCCGTACGCTGCAGGAAATCTCTGTCCCGCCGCTGGTCAGACTGACCCAGACGGTGTCCCGGCGGCGCGCCAGCGCCTCGGCGATCTTGACTGCCGCATCGGGCGCCGTGTGCAACCGGATGGTCCACATCTCCTGTCCGAGCGTGAGCGGGTTGGGCAGGGCCACCACCCGCAGGCCGGCCTCGGCGCGCAGCCTGCGGTAACGCCGCGCGACGGTCTGGTCGGAGACGCCGAGCACCGCGCCGATCTCCCGGTAGCCGGCTCTGCCGTTGATGCGCAGCGCGTGGATCACCTGGCGGTCCAGAGAGTCGATTTCCACTTCACCGTTGTACCGCAGTGTCGAGATCCGTCAACCTTGCCGATCTGGTTCGTTCGGTTCGTCGCTCGGCGGGGAGAGTGGTTCGCATGCGCAAATGGTCACCGCTCGTCGCCATCTGTCTCGGTACGTTCCTCCTGCTCGTCGACGTCACCGTCGTCGTGGTCGCCCTGCCGGACATCGCCACCAGCCTCGGTGCCGGCGACGACGACCTGCAATGGGTCCTCGATGGTTACGCATTGGCGCTGGCTGCGCTGCTGCTCGGCGCGGGGTCGCTTGCCGATCGGTACGGGCGCCGGCGCACGTACCTGATCGGGCTTGCGGTTTTCGCTGCCTCGTCCGTGCTCTGCGCGCTCGCGCCGGACGCCGCCACCCTGATCGGGGCCCGGATCCTGCAGGGCGCCGGCGGCGCCGCGATGTTCGCCACCACGACCGCCCTGCTCAACGTCACCTACCAGGGCCGTGACCGGGGACTCGCGTTCGGTGTCTGGGGTGCCGTCAACGGCGCGGCCGCGGCGGCCGGCCCGATCGCCGGCGGGCTGCTCACCGAGCACCTCGGCTGGCACTGGATCTTCCTGATCAACCTGCCGGTCTGTGCCGCCGCCGCCTGGTTCACGCTGCGCGGCGTCACGGAGTCGCGGGCGCCGTGGGGTGGGCGGTTCGATCTGCCCGGCACGGTGGCGTTCACGCTGGCGGCCGGGGCGATCACGTACGGGTTGATCTCGGCGTCCTCGTCGGGATGGGGCGCCGGCGTGACGGTGGGGTCGTTCGTCGCCGGGGTCGTCGGGATCGTGCTGTTCCGGCTGGCCGAGCGGCGGTCCGATCACCCGATGCTGGATCTCAGCCTGTTCCGGCGGGCGCCGTTCGCGTCGCTGATCGCGGCGGCGTTCCTCACCCAGGCGGCGGCGTTCTCGGTCATGCCCTATACGACGGTCTGGCTGCAGCGGATCCTCGGGCACGGTCCGGTCGACGCCGGTCTGCTCGGCGCGCTGCCGATGAGTCTCGCGTCGTTTCTCGTCGGAGTGTTCGCGGGCCGGGGATTGCAGCGGGTGCCGGCTCGGTGGACGGTCGGCGCCGGCCTGCTGCTGGTGGCGGCCGGAGACCTTCTGCAGATGCGGGTGTCGGCGTCCAGCGATGGTGGGGTGCTGATTCCCGGGCTGATCCTTGTCGGACTCGGGATCGGGATCGTGCTGCCGACGCTGTCGTCCGCGGTGCTCGGCGAAGTGCCCCGGGAGCGCAGCGGGATGGCCGGCGGGGCGTTGAACGCGTTCCGGCAGCTGGGGTTCGCGTTCGGGGTGGCGGTGCTGGGGACCGTGGTGCAGGGGCGGACGGACTTCGCCGCCGGGCTGGACGCGGCGATGCTGGTGTCCGCCGCGCTGGCGGCGGCCGGAAGCCTGGTGGTGCTGATCTTCTGCCGTCATCGGGAGCCGACCGCGGCCGTCAGCGTGCCGGTCTAGCCAGCCGCGCTCGGTGCGGCCGGCCATCGCGGCGAGTGCGGCCATGGCGGCGAGTGGGGCCGGGCCGGCCGATCAGCGGGTCAGGACCCGGGCGACTATCGCGCGGATCTCCTCCACCGGGACCGGGGTGGTGGCCAGGATCTTGTGCATCACCAAGCCCTCGATCAGGGCGTCCACCCCGCGGGCCGTCACCGGGTCGACGAAGCGCTCCAGCACCGACCGGCTGGTTCGCATCCACGTCTCGGTGACGTCCCGCAGGGCCGGGTCGCGGAGCGCTGCCAGGTACAGCTCGTAGGCGAACGCCCAGTCGTCCTGGTCGGCGCCCGCGTCGCCGGAGATCAGCCGGGTGACCGCGTCGATCAGCTGCTCGTGCGTGCTGACCTCGTCGAAGTGCGCGGCGTAGGTCACCGACATCCGCTCGGCGTGCTTGCGGAACGCCTGCGCGCGCAGGTCGTCGAGCCCGGTGAAGTGGTAGGTGAGCGAGCCCAGCGGCACATCGGCCTCGGCAGCGATCAGCCGGTGCGTGGTGCCGGCGACGCCGTGCCGGGCGATCACCCGGATCGCGGCGTCGACGATGCGGTCCTTGCGGTCCGGATCGTGCCGCCGGGTCCGGCGATGCTGATCGTCCGGCCGGCGGGGCTGACGCACGACTCCGTCGGCGCGCGTCGGGTTCACAGGTCGCGGATGACGCGCGCCGGCGAACCGACCGCGACCACGTTCGGCGGCAGATCCTTGACGACCACCGACCCCGCGCCGACCACGGTGTTCTCGCCGATCGTCACGCCCGGGCAGACGATCACTCCGCCGCCGAGCCAGACGTTGTCGCCGATCACGATCGGCTCCGCCGACTCCCACTTGTCACGGCGCGGTCCGGGTTCGAGCGGATGGGTGGCGGTGAGCAGCTGGACGTTCGGCCCGATCTGCACGTCGTCGCCGATCGTCACCGTGGCGACGTCGAGGATGACCAGCCCGAAGTTCGCGAACGTCCGTGCGCCGACCGTCGTCTGGAAGCCGTAGTCGCAGTTGAACGACGGCCGGATCTCGCTGCCCTCGCCGAACGCGCCGAGCAGTTCGGTCAGCAGCTCGCGCCGCCGGCCGTAGTCCGTCGGGTCGATCGTGTTGATCTCGTGGGTGAGGCGCTGCGCCCGGGCCGACGCCCGGGCGATGTCCGGATCATCCGCGATGTACAACTCACCGGCGAGCATCCGGGCGTGCATGCTCTTCTCGCTGACGGTCATGCGTACAAAAGTACGCTGAACTGCGATTTTTCGTGGTCCCGGATGGCTGTTCCATGGGGCCGTCGCATGATCAGCTCTGTGCGCCAGCTGGTCCGGCTGGCCGTCAGTGTCGTGGCCCAAGGTGTTTGTGAGCTCTGAGCGCCAGCCGGGCCAGGACTTTCCACGATCCACGCCAGCCGAGGACCCCCGACCAGCTGGTCCGGCTGGTGGTTGGTGCTCGCGGACGCGTCAACGTTGCCGGGGGCGGGGTCATCGTCGCTGCGGGGCCAGCGGACGACCAGGGCCGGGACGCCGCCCATCAGCGCCAACCGTTGTCACCCTGCGTGCCGGCATCTGCGGTCAACGTCGCGCTTTTCGGAAATCTGCGGACGCCCCAGGCCCTGCGGAATGACGCAGACCCCATAGCGCTCCACGATCAGCGGCGACCGACCGTGACACGCGGCCGAATCGGAGCACTGCCGGGCGACAAGGTTTCAGCCAACAGGGTCAGTGCTGCCGAAGGACCGTTGCGGGCGTTCGGCGCCGGCCGGCCCGCTGGGGGTGGGTGTCGTGTAGACGGGGACCGCTGGTGGTGGGTGTCGTGTTGACGGGGGAACGCTGAGGCCGGCCGGACCGGCTGGTCGTGAGTGTCGTGTTGGCCGCAGGGGTGCGGAGCGCCGGTGCTTGACCCACGTCACAGCATCCGCGTAATGTGTCCGTAACTCTGAAACGTTTCACGCGCGAAGCACCACGAGTACCGTGAGCCGCCCCGGGACAACCCCCGTGAGCAGCGAAAACCGAAAACCGCGAGCGTTGTGAAATCACCAGAGGGAACCCCGCCCCGGCCTGAAGGACCGTCATGACGAACCCCGTAGTCGCCGAGCTCATCGCCCGCTCGAACCGCCTCGGCGCGGATCCCCGCACGACCAACTACGCCGGCGGCAATACGTCCGCCAAGGGCGCCGACATCGACCCGGTCACCGGTCAGAACGTCGACCTGCTCTGGGTGAAGGGCTCCGGCGGCGATCTCGGCACGCTGACCGAAAGCGGTCTCGCCGTGCTCCGCCTTGACCGGCTCAAGGCCCTGCCGAACGTCTACCCCGGCCTCGAGCGCGAGGACGAGATGGTCGCCGCGTTCGACTACTGCCTGCACGGGCGGGGTGGCGCCGCGCCCAGCATCGACACCGCCATGCACGGCCTCGTCGACGTTCCGCACGTCGACCACCTGCACCCGGACGCCGGCATCGCGATCGCGACGGCCGCCGACGGGCCGGCGCTGACCAAGGAGATCTTCGGCGACCGGGTGGTCTGGGTGGACTGGCGCCGCCCCGGCTTCCAGCTCGGCCTCGACATCGCCACCGTGCAGAAGGCCAACCCGCAGGCGATCGGTGTGATCCTCGGCGGTCACGGCATCACGGCGTGGGGCGCCACGAGCGACGAGTGCGAGCGGAACTCCAACGAGATCATCTCGACCGCCGCGGCCTATCTGGCCGAGCACGGCCGCAGCGCGCCGTTCGGCGCGACGATCCACCAGCCGCTGGCGCCGGAGGTACGGGCGGAGCGCGCAGCGGTCCTCTTCCCGGTGATCCGCGGTCTCGCCTCCACCGACCGCCCGCAGGTCGGCCACTACACCGACAGCGACGTGGTGCTCGACTTCGCCGGCAGTGAGCGGCTCGCCGAGCTGGCCGCCCTCGGCACGTCCTGCCCGGACCACTTCCTGCGTACCAAAGTGAAGCCCCTGGTCGTGGACACCGCCCCGGACGCGCCGCTCGACGAGGTGATCGAACGGCTCAAGGAGCTGCATGCGGCGTACCGCGAGGACTACCGCGCCTACTACGAGCGGCACGCCACCCCGGAGAGCCCGGCGATCCGCGGCGCGGACCCGGCGATCGTGCTGGTGCCGGGTGTCGGCATGTTCTCGTTCGGCGCGAACAAGCAGACCGCCCGGGTGGCCGGCGAGTTCTACGTCAACGCCATCAACGTGATGCGCGGCGCCGAGTCGGTCTCGCGCTACCAGCCGATCGACGAGTCGGAGAAGTTCCGCATCGAGTACTGGTCGCTGGAGGAGGCGAAGCTGCAGCGGATGCCGAAGCCGAAGCCGCTCGCGACCCGGATCGCGTTCGTGACCGGCGGTGGCTCCGGCATCGGCCGGGCCATCGCGCTGCGGCTCGCCGCCGAGGGCGCGGTCGTGGTCGTCGCCGACCGGGACGCGGCCGCGGCCGAGACGGTCGCCCGGGAGATCGGCGGCCCGGACGCGGCCATCAGCGTCCAGGCCGACGTGACCGACGAGGCCGCTGTCGAAGCGGCGCTGAAGACCGCCACCCGAGCCTTCGGCGGCGTCGACCTGGTGGTCAACAACGCCGGCCTGTCGATCTCCAAGCCGCTGCTGGAGACCAGCGAGCAGGACTGGGACATCCAGCACGACGTGATGGCGAAGGGCTCCTTCCTGGTCGCCAAGGCCGCGGCGAAGGTGCTGATCGCGCAGGGCATGGGCGGCGACATCGTCTACATCTCCAGCAAGAACTCGCTCTTCGCCGGTCCGAACAACGTCGCCTACGGCGCCGCCAAAGCCGATCAGGCCCATCAGGTACGCCTTCTCGCGGCCGAACTGGGCGGGTACGGCATCAAGGTCAACGGCATCAACCCGGACGGCGTGGTCCGCGGCTCCGGCATCTTCTCGAGTGGCTGGGGCGCGCAGCGGGCGGCCGTCTACGGCGTGCCGGAGGAGAAGCTGGGCGAGTTCTACGCGCAGCGCACCCTGCTCAAGCGCGAGGTGCTGCCGGAGCACGTGGCGAACGCGGTCTTCGTGCTGACGGCCGGCGAGCTGTCGCACACCACGGGCCTGCACGTTCCGGTTGACGCCGGTGTCGCGGCGGCCTTCCTGCGATGACGACAGCGGCATTCGCCGCGGTCGACCTCGGCGCGTCCAGCGGGCGCGTCGTGGTCGGCCGGCTCGGCGACGGAAAGCTCGAACTCGAGGTCGTGCACCGGTTCCCGAACGAGCCGGTGCGGGTCGGCGGGACCCTGCACTGGGACATCCTGTCGCTGTACCGCGGGATGATCGAGGGCCTGCGCAAGGCCGGGCCGGTGGCGAGCATCGGCATCGACTCGTGGGCGGTCGACTACGGCCTGCTCGACGCGAGCGGGGCGCTGCTCGGCAACCCGGTGCACTACCGGGACGCGCGCACCGACGGGGTGGCGGGACGGCTCGGCGACCTCTACCGGGTCAACGGGTTGCAGACGCTGCCGTTCAACACGGTGTACCAGCTGGTCGCGGCCCGGGAGACCCCGCAGTACCAGGCCGCGCGGAGCCTGCTGCTGGTGCCCGACCTGCTCGCCTACTGGCTGACCGGTGAGATCGGGGCGGAGTACACGAACGCGTCGACCACGGGACTGCTCGATGTCCGTACCCGGGAATGGTCGTCGTCCTTGATCTCGCGATTGGATCTGCGCGCTGACCTGCTGCCGCCGATCCGTCATCCGGGCGACGTGATCGGCTACTACGAGGGCACGCCGGTGGTCGCGGTCGGCTCGCACGACACCGCGTCCGCGATCGTCGGGGTGCCGGCCGAGGGGACCGGCTTCGCCTACATCTCCTGCGGCACCTGGTCGCTGGTCGGGCTGGAGCTGGACGAGCCGGTGCTCAGCGACGCGTCGCGGGCGGCGAACTTCACCAACGAGGGCGGCGTCGACTCCACGATCCGGTACCTGCGGAACGTGATGGGGCTGTGGCCGTTGCAGGAGTGCCTGCGCGAGTGGGGCTCGCCGTCGCTCCCGGAGCTGCTGCGCGCCGCCGCCGCCGAGCCCCTTCTGGCCTACGTCGTGGACTTGGACGACCCCGTCTTCATGCCGCCCGGGGACATGGAGGGCCGGCTGCGGAAGATGGCCGGTCTGCCGGCCGGCGCCGGGCGCGCGACGATCACCCGGTGCATCCTGGACAGCCTGGCGCTCGCGCAACGGCGCGCGGTGCGCCAGGCCCGGGAACTCTCCGGACGCGACGTCAGCACGGTGCACCTGGTCGGCGGGGGAGCGCTCAACGAGCTGCTCTGCCAGCTCACCGCGGACGCCTGCGGGCTGCCGGTGCTGGCCGGCCCGGTCGAGGCCACCGCGCTCGGCAACCTGCTCGTGCAGGCCCGCGCGGCAGGCGTGGTCGAGGGCGGTCTGGATGCGATGCGGGCGCTGGTGCGCGAGACTCAACGCATCGTGCGTTACGAGCCGCGCGGCGACGAGGCTGTCTGGCGGGCAGCGGCCGCGCGGGCAGGGAGGTGACCGTGCGGATCGCGCTCTTCGCCACCTGCCTGGCCGACACCCTCTTCCCGGCGGCGGCCAAGGCGACAGTGCTGCTGCTGGAGCGGCTCGGTCACGAGGTGGTGTTCCCGTTCGAACAGACCTGCTGCGGGCAGATGCACGTCAACACGGGCTATCAGAAAGAGGCGTTGCCGCTGGTGAAGCGGTATGCCTCGGTGATGGCGCCGTATGACGTGATCGTGGCGCCGTCCGGCTCGTGTGTGGGATCCATTCGTCATCAGCACTCGATGGTCGCGGAGAAATACGGCGATGCCGGACTTGTCGCCCGAGTCGAGGACGCCGCCGCGAGAACATATGAATTGTCGGAACTGCTCATCGACGTGCTCAAGGTCGAGGACGTCGGGGCGTTCTATCCGCACCGGGTCACCTACCACCCGACCTGCCACAGTTTGCGGATGATCCGGGTCGGTGACAAGCCGCTGCGCCTGCTCCGGCAGGTGCGCGGCATCGACCTGGTCGAGCTGCCGGCCGCCGAGCAGTGCTGCGGGTTCGGCGGCACGTTCGCGATCAAGAACGCCGAGACGTCGACCGCGATGCTCGCCGACAAGATGACGCACATCGTCTCGACCGGGGCGGACGTCTGCACGGCCGGTGACGCCTCGTGCCTCATGCACATCGGCGGCGGCCTGTCGCGGCTGAAGACCGGCGTGCGTACGGTCCACCTGGCCGAGATCCTCGCCTCGACGGAGTCATCATGACCACCTTCCTCGGCATGCCGGTGACCGCGCCGCGCGGTGTCGGCAACCTGCGCGGCGACCAGACGTTCCCGCACGCCGCGCACGATGCCCTCGCCAACTCGCAGATGCGGCGCAACCTGCGGCACGCCACCACCACGATCCGCGGCAAGTCCGGCAAGGTGATCGCGGAACTGCCGGACTGGCAGCAACTGCGCGACGCCGGGTCGGCGATCAAGGCGGACGTGATGTCCCGGCTGCCTTCACTTCTGGAGCAGCTTGAGGAACGGGTCACGGCCGCCGGCGGCGTCGTGCACTGGGCGGCGGACGCGAACGAGGCCAACGCGATCGTCACCCGGCTGGTCAGGGAGACCGGCTCGGACCGGGTCATCAAGGTCAAATCGATGGCGACCCAGGAGATCGGGCTCAACGAGGCCCTGGAGGACGCCGGCATCGCGCCGGTCGAGACCGACCTCGCCGAGCTGATCGTGCAGCTCGGCCACGACAAGCCCAGCCATATCCTGGTGCCGGCGATCCACCGCAACCGCTCGGAGATCCGGGAGATCTTCCTGCGCGAGATGCCCGGCGTGGACAGGGCGCTGACGGATGACCCGCCGGTGCTCGCGGCGGCGGCCCGGAAGTATCTGCGGGAGACGTTCCTGTCGACGAAGGTGGCGGTCAGCGGGGCGAACTTCGCGATCGCCGAGACGGGGACGCTCGCGGTGGTCGAGTCGGAGGGCAACGGCCGGATGTGCCTCACCCTGCCGGACACCCTGATCACCGTGATGGGCATCGAGAAGGTGGTGCCCACCTGGCAGGACCTCGAAGTGTTCCTGCAACTGCTGCCCCGGGCGTCGACCGGGGAGCGGATGAACCCATACACCACCATGTGGACCGGGGTGACGCCCGGTGACGGCCCGCAGAACTTCCACCTGATCCTGCTGGACAACGGTCGTAGTGCGGTTCTCTCCGACCCGGCCGGGCGCTCGGCGCTGCACTGCATCCGCTGCTCGGCCTGCCTCAACGTGTGCCCGGTCTACGAACGGGCCGGCGGGCACTCCTACGGCTCGGTCTACCCCGGGCCGATCGGGGCGGTGCTGTCCCCGCAGCTCACCGGCGTGGCCGACAACGCCTCGCTGCCGTTCGCGTCCTCGCTCTGCGGGGCCTGCTTCGACGCCTGCCCGGTGAAGATCGACATCCCGTCCATGCTGGTGCACCTGCGCAACGAGGCGCCACACCCGCGGTCCGAGCGCGCCGCGATGGCGGCGGCGGCTCGGATCATGGACAACCCGCGGGTGTACGCGTCCGCGCAGCGCGCCGCCAAACTCGCGCGGATCGCCGGGCGTCGTGGACGGGGCCTGCCGCCACCGCTGTCCGGCTGGACCGCGGGGCGGGACCTGCCGGAGTTCCCGGCGCAGACCTTCCGTGATTGGTGGGCGAAACGATGAGCGACTCTCGTGACACGGCCTCTCGGGACAGGGCCTCTCGGGAGGTGGTCCTCGGGCGGGTGCGGGCCGCGCTGCGGGACGCTCCGGTGCCGCCGCCGGTGCCGCGCGAATACCGCCCCGCCGGCCGGGATGCCTCGCTGGAGATGCTCATCGACCGGCTCGTCGACTACAAGGCCGTCGTGCACCGGGTCAGCGAGGAAGAGGTCGCCTCGACCGTCACCGGGCTGGCGGGGGAGTCGGTGATCGTACCCACTGGTCTGCCGCACGCGTGGCGCCCCGCCGGCGCCGTCCCCGACGACGGCCTCGCGCCGGACCGGATAGCCGCGGCCGACGCCGTGCTCACCGCCGCGGCCGTGGCAGTGGCCGAGACCGGCACGATCGTGCTCGACGGCTCGCCCGACCAGGGCCGGCGGATCATCACCCTGCTGCCGGACGTGCACTTCTGCGTGCTGCGGCCGTCACAGGTGGTCGCGGCGGTGCCGGACGCGGTCGCCCGGCTCGACCCGCGGCGGCCGCTGACCTGGATCAGCGGGCCGTCGGCGACGAGCGACATCGAGCTGAACCGGGTGGAAGGTGTGCACGGGCCCCGGCACCTGCACGTGCTGTTACTGACCGGGTGAGTGCTCGGTGGTGGGTGAGTGCTCGGCGGTTGGGTGCTCGGCGGTTGAGTGTTTCGCGACCAGTTGAGTGACGAGCGCGAGGCTTTCGTCGATCGCGGCGGTCAGCTGCTCCAGCGAGCCGTCCGGCCCGGCCTCGCGCTCCATCTCGTCGGACTTGCGGGCGTCCTCGCGGATCCGGTCGATGATCTGCTGGAAGTCACGGCCCCAGTCGGTGCCGGGAACGATCGCCTCCTCGACGGCACGCAGATGCGGCTCCACACGGGCGGCGAAAGTGTCCGGCTCAGTCACGGGGAAACCCTACCTCTTGCCCCGGAGGTCACCGTCGGGTGAGGGACACCGGTCCGCTTTCGCCCGGCTGGGTCGCGCGGCTGGGCTGGCGGGGGCACGGGCACACGGTGGGCGCGGCTCGCGGGGGCACACGGTGGCCGCGGGTCGCGGGGCGCACGGTGGGCGCGGGTCGCGGGGGCACACGGTGGCCGCGGGTCGCGGGGGCGCACGGTGGGCGCGGGTCGCGGGGGTGAGGGCGCACGGAGGCTCGGAGCAGCGTGGATGGGGGCACACGGTTGCTCTGTGTGCGACCTGGTCTCGGCTATGGCGTAGGTCAGGGTTCACGATGCCGCTGTGGGTGCCCTCGTCCGCGCCGAGATCCGGCCGGCGCTGTCCTGCCTGTGAGCCGGCGCGGCTGGCGCTCGGTGCGATGGGGTGGGCGCGCGGTGGGCGGGGTGCGGTGAGGTGGGGGCGAGCTGTGGGCGGGGGCGCGGCGAGGTGGGGCGGTGTCTGTGGGGGTGAAGATCTTCGATCTTGGCTTTAGACTGCCCGGCGTGACGGGACGGGTCGGGGCGGCGTGGGAGCGGATCGAGGACGGGCTGCGGCGGGTCCTCCCGGACTCGGTGCGGCATCTGGAGGGGCCGGCCGCCGACGCCGCCATCGACATCGCCGAGGACGAACTCGGGCTGACGCTGCCCGCGGACTTCCGGGCCAGCCTGCGGATCCACAACGGGACGAGCTGGCGGATGCCGCACCCGCTGCCGATGGACCACCTCTACAGCGCCGAGGAGATCGTCGAAGCCACCCGGATGTGGCGGGACAACGCGGACGACGACCCGGACTACCACGACCCCGGCAGGCTGGCCTACCTCATCGATCGCGGCATGCTGCGGATCGGCGGGCCGGTGCACCACCTCATGGGCGCGGACGGCCGGATCGTCGTGGCCACCATGAACGGCGACGTGTGGTGGCTGCTCGACCTCGATCCGGCGCCCGGCGGCACACCGGGGCAGGTCATCCGGGTCGACATCGAGTGCGCGGAGTGGGATGTGCTGGCGCCCTCCTGGGAGGAGCTGCTGCTCCGCTACGCGCGGGACCTGGAGAACGGACTGGAGATCGACCCGCACGTCGGCCCGGCGTGTGAGTGGGGCGAGGGCAGCGGCTCGGAACGGCCCGCGTGGCTGGCCGGGGTGGAGGCCGTGGATCCGTACGCCTGAATCGCGCCCGGTTGACGGCGGCGTCACCGGATCAGGTGAGGTGGCGGCGCCACTGGAGCATCGCGGCCGTGGCGTCGTCGCGCAGCTCGCCCTCCTCGTACGAGACGATGGTCTGAATGAGGCGGCGCATCGTCTCCGGGGCCGGTGCGCCGGAGCGCAGGGCGTCGAGCAGGAACTCGCCGAGCCGGTCCACCCCGAACAGCGCGCCCGAGGCGTCGCGGGCCTCGGTGATGCCGTCGGTGTAGAGGACCAGCGCGTCGCCGGGCTCCAGTTGCACCTCGATCACCTCCGGGAGCCGGCGCAGCAGGTGGCCGAGGCCGAGCGGCAGCATGTTCGGCGTGGGCAGGGCGGGCAGCGCCCGGCCGGCGCGCAGGAACAGCTCGGCGGGATGCCCGGCGCTGATCCGCCGGTACCGGCCGGTGGACATCTCCAGCTCGGCGAGGAGCGCGGTGACGAAGAGGCCCGGGTACTGCGCGCGGATCCACTTGTCGATCGACCGGCAGGTGTCCGTCAGCGAGAGCCCGGACCGGCGGGCGTTGCGGTACGTGTTGAGCGTCAGCGTGGTCAGCGCGCTGGCGCTGATGCCGTGACCGACCGTGTCGAAGAGCGCCACGTGCAGCACGTCGCCGTTGGCCGCGTAGTCGAACGCGTCGCCGCCCACCTCGTAGCAGGGCTCGAGCACCGCCGTGACCATGGTGCCGTCGACGGCGAAGGTCAGCGGCGGCAGCTGGTTCCAGATGATCTCCGCGGCCAGTTGCATGGGCAGCCGCCGCCGGGTGTGCTCGACCGCGTCGCCGTAGAACCGGCGGCTCGCGATCAGCTCGGCGACCAGGGCGGCGATCACCTCGAGGTCGTGCCGGGCGGCCTCGGACGGGTACGCCTTGACCCGGAACTCCAGGACGCCGAGCCGCTCGGAGCCGTGCAGCAGCGGCAGCCACAGCAGCCCGCCGTCGTCGTCCCACTGGTGCTCGGCGGTGGTGAACGCCCGCCCGGCCGGGGTGCCCTCCACGGCCCGGGCGCCCGCCGTGTCCACACTGGTTCCGCGCAGCGGGTGCAGCGCCACCTGCCCGTAGTCGACGAGCAGGACGACGGCGGCTTCCGCGTCGAGCAGCGGGGCAGCCTCGGCCAGCACCGCGGGCAGGTCCTCAGCTCGGCCGCGGTGCCGCAGATCCATGAGCCGGCGAACGGCTTCCATCGACGCGAGCATCTCCCCTATCTTCCAGCCCGGCGGCCGATGACGCAGCACCGGGCTCGGGCCGGCTCGCCGTGACGGGGATGACCAGCTCGCCGTGACGGGGATGACCAGCTCTGCGTAACGGGGATAACACGAGCACCGTTCGCCGGGGAACGGCTTGTAGGCTTTCCCGGTGACGATCATCGGTGAGTCCGGCCGGCAGATCGGCCCCCTGACCGACGCCGAGGCCGTGGAACTGCTCGGCGCCGACGGCGCCGACCTGGAAGACCTCTGTGCCCGCGCCGACGCCCTGCGGCGCGATCTCGTCGGCGACACCCTGACCTTCGTGGTGAACCGCAACCTCGACACCGAACGCGTGGGCGCCGGCACCGACGAGTCCCGGGAGCGGGTGCGTGCGCTGGTGGCCGAGGCGGCCGGCCTCGGCGCGACCGAGATCTGCATGCAGGGCCCGCTGCCCGCCGGCGCGCCCCGCGACGGGTACCTCGACCTGGTGCGCACGATCACCGGCGCCGCGCCCGGCATCCACCTGCACGCGTTCCGGCCCGCCGAGGTCGCCGACGCGGCGGGGCGGCTCGGCGTCACCCCGCGTGAGTTCCTGCGGCGGGCACGGGAGGCCGGGCTCGGCTCGGTGCCCGGCACGGGTGCGAAGATCCTGGACGACGACGTGCGTACCCGATTGGCCGGAGGCCCTGATCTTCCGGTTTCCGCCTGGGTCGACCTGATCACCACCGCGCACGAGGTCGGGCTGACCTCCACCGCGACGATGGTCTTCGGCCATGTCGAGACGCCCGCGCAGCAGGTCGCGCACCTGCGGCTGCTCGCCGCGATCGCCGAGCGCACCGGCGGTTTCACCGAGTTCATCGCGATGCCGTTCGTGCCACCGCCGGGCGCGGCGCTGCCGGCTGAGCCCCGGCCGACGGTACGGGAGACCCGCGCCGTGATCGCGGTGGCCCGGATCATGCTGGCCGGCCGGATCAACCACCTCCAGGCCCCGTGGCCGAAGGTCGGCACCTCCGACGCGATCACGCTGCTGCGCGGCGGGGCCGACGACCTCGGTGGCCTGCTGCTCGACGGCGACCTCGACCCGTCCGCCGGGCAGGAGCAAGGGCTGTCGCTCACCCGCGCCGACGTCGACAAGATCGCCGCTGAGCTGGGGCGGCCGGCACGCCAGCGCACCACCCGATACGGCCTGACATGACCGGAGCGGTCGCCACGGTGGATCTGGTCGAGGTGGACGTCGTCGTGGTCGGCGCGGGACTGGCCGGCATCGGCGCGGCCATCGAGCTCGCCGCCCGCGACGAGACGTTCGTGGTGCTCGAACGCGCCGGGGACGTCGGCGGGACGTGGCGGGACAACACGTACCCCGGGGTCGCCTGCGACGTGCCGTCACACCTGTACGCCTTCGCGCACTCGCCGAACCCGTCCTGGTCGCGGACGTTCGCTCCGGGTCATGAGATCCACACCTACCTGCGCGGGCTCGCGGCCCGGCCCGGGGTGGCGCCGCACCTGCGGCTCGGCCACGAGGTGTCGGCGGCCGTCTGGGACGCGGCAGCCGGTCGCTGGGAGGTCACCACGAACCGGGGACGGTTCCGTGGCCGGGTGCTGGTGCTTGCGGCCGGGCGGCTCACCGAACCCCGGATCCCGGACATCCCCGGACTCGGCGACTTCGACGGGCCGGTCTTCCACTCCGCGCGCTGGGATCATGACGCGAAACTCGACGGGGCTCGGGTCGGCGTCGTCGGCACGGGCGCCTCGGCCATCCAGATCGTCCCCGAACTGGCCGGCCGGGTCGAGCACCTCACGGTTTTCGCGCGCAGTAGCCCGTACATAATCCCGCGCAACGACCAGGCACAGGCCGCCGCCGATCCGGCGGAGATCTCCCGGGTACGCGACGAGGTGTTCGCGGGCATGGAACAGGGCATCGCCGCCCGGCGCCGCGAGCGTGCCGCGCTGGCCGAGCTGCGGTCCCGGGCGCTGGGGCACCTCGCCGCGCAGGTCCCGGACCCGGTGCTGCGTGCCCGGCTCACCCCGGATTACGAGGTCGGCTGCAAGCGGGTGCTGCTCTCCGACACGTTCTACCCCGCGATGAACCGCGACGACGTCTCGCTGGCCGGCGCGTTGCGGCGCCTGGACGGGCGAACCGCGATCGCCGCCGACGGCCACCGCGCCGAGCTCGACGTGCTCGTCCTCGCCACCGGCTTCCACGCGACCCGGCAGCCGTACGCGGAGCGGGTCACCGGTCGCGGGGGAGTGCTGCTCGCCCGGGCATGGGAGCGCGGCATGGTGTCGCACGCGTCGACGGTGGTGCACCGCTTCCCGAACATGTTCGTGCTGGACGGCCCGAACGCGGCGCTCGGTCACAACTCCGCCGTGCACGTCATCGAGAGCCAGCTCTCCTACCTGACCGGCGCCCTCGACCACCTGGCCCGGCACGACGGTGTGCTGGAGGTGACGTCGCGGGCCCAGGACGAGTACACCCGGGACATCGACACGATGGCGGAGCGAACCGTGTGGCTGCGGGGCGGCTGCACCAGCTGGTACGTGGACGCGCGCAGCGGCCGCCTGACGCTGTTGTGGCCGAGCACCGCCACCGCGTTCCGGGAGCGTAACGGGCGTTTCGATCCGGCGCCGTTCGTGGCGGCCGGTTAGGGATTGCCGTCGGTTCGTACGGTCGGATCATGGTGATTCGCGCGGTGGCCCTCGATGTCGGCGGCGTGCTGGCGCTGGTGGAGCCGATGGACTTCGACCGGCGGTGGGAGGTGCACCTCGGCCTGACCGCCGGGACGATCAGCACCGTCATGGCGGACGTCTGGGACGCCGGCGCGATCGGCCGGGTGACCGAGGCCGAGGTGCACCGGGCCATGGGTGAGCGGCTCGGCCTCGACGCCGGCCAGGTCGAGGCGATGATGGCCGACATGTGGAAGCAGTACCTGGGCGTCCCGAACGTCGAGCTGATCGACTATGTCCGGGGGCTGCGACCGGCGTATCGCACCGGGATCCTGAGCAACAGTTTCGTCGGGGCGCGCGAGCGGGAGGGCTTCGGCGACCTGGTGGACGAGCTGATCTACTCCCATGAGGCCGGGATGACCAAGCCGGACCCGGCGCTGTGGGAGCTGGCCTGCCGGCGGCTGGCGGTGACGCCCGGCGAGATGGTCTTCGTGGACGACGCGCCGGGGTTGGTGGAGAGCGCGACCGAGTTCGGGATCCGGGGCGTGCTGTTCACTGACACCCGGCGGGCGGTCGCCGACGTGGAGGCCCTGCTGTGCCACGGCTGACGCGTTCTTGCGGTGCCCGCGCTCTTGGATCTAGGAAGCGTCGATGCCGGCTGGCGCCCAGTGCGGACCAAACGGGCATTCAGCAGCACTGGTAACCAGCCAGGCGAGACGAGCTGGTTACCAGTGCTGTCAGCGGTGTCTTGGACAGCGCTGAGAACCAGCCGGACCAGCTGGTGCGCAGCGTCGGCCCTGCAGTGACGACTGCCTCCATCACGCGAACGGGCGTTGCCGACGCGATCACGGCCGGCCTTACCGGCGCATTCGGGGCCGGCGGTGCATAGGCGACCCGATTGCCCGGCCAAATGATCAATTACCTCCCGGCTTGCCTGTCGATGCGAACATGCAGACAAGGGCCGGAGAGGGAGTGGTCTCATGTCGACCGTCTTGGCGATAATTGGAGCTCTCGGAATTATCGGATCATTGATGTTTTCCGGGTGGCAAGCGCGTGTTCTTGCGAAACAGGTGGCTTTCCAGGCCACCATGAACGGCGTTGCGACCCTGCACAACGTGATGGCCGGGCTTCATAACGTCCAGCGTTTCCTCGCCGACGACCCCGCGCTGATCCCACACTTCGCGCCCGAGCGCAGCGACTGTCGCCGGGATGTGGCCGATCCTGCCAAGGTTGAGATGGTGGCAGCGATGTACGCAGATGTCCTGTGTATTGGCCTTTATGCGCTGTCCTCCGTTCCGGCGGCCACAACGGAGAACACGTGGGAAGACTACTGCAAGGACCTACTTGGTAAATCGACTGCGTTACGAGCTGAAGTCGAGAGCAAACCGTGGGGCTATCCGCGACTGGCGCGGATTGCTGACTCCTTGGAGAAGAAAGAGCCGCCGAAAGCGTCAGTCAGCGGCTGACCGGATCGATTGTTGACCGGTTGAACCATGGATGCCGGGGGCGGCGTCGAGCCAGGATGTGAGGCCGGCGGCGGTGTCGGCTTCCAGGAGCGGTGCGGCCGTGCGGAGCAGAGCCGTGAGGTCGCCGTGTTCCTCGGCCGTGATGGCGAGCTCCGGCCTGGGGGCGGAGCGTCAACTCGGTCCGGTGGCGTCACGGGACAGGCGGGTGAGGTCTGCCCGGACGCGTGCCGCCAGCCGCGGATCAGTGTCGGTGACGGCGATGAGCCCGGCGCGAAGCCTTGCCCGGGCGGGTCCCGTGCTGAGCAGCCGCAAGCCGGCACGACGCAACTCGGTCCGGGAATCGGCCAGCAGGTTCCAGAGCAGATCAGCGGGAATGGCGTTCACGATCGGCCGCACCGCGCCGACCGCCTCACGGACCACTGCCGCCGACGGATCGCGCAGCATCGGGATCATGCCGGCGGGGCTGACGGCGCCGAGGTCACGCAGCCCGCGTACGGCGGCGGCACGGACCTTCGCGTCGGCATGGCCGAGCAGGGGTTCCAGCAGCGGCGCCTCCTCCGCCGAGGCGGTCTCCGCGAAGCCGGCGATCCACGGTGGCGTCGGCGTGGTCAGCACGGCTTCGCGGTATCTCCCGGGCGCGTCGGCACCGGCCCGGCGGGCGGCATCGCGGGCCAGCGCGCGCACCAGGGGCGCCCTGTCGGCCAGATGCGCCACCACCGCCGCGTCGTCACCCGTGCGGACGAGTCCGGTGAGTGCTGCGGCCCGTACCTCGGGCCGGCTGCTGCCGGCAAGGCGATGCAGGACGGCCTGCCGCCGTCGCCACACGGCGTCACGGCAGGCCAGTTCCGCAGCCCGGCTCCGGATGCGCACGTCAGCGCCCGATTCGGCCAGTTCGATCACCTCGTCGGGGGACCACCATCCCCAGCTGAGGCCGATGTCGTGGACCAGGCGCCGGGACGCCGGGTGCGGCAGAGCCGCGACTGCCCGCCGGAGTCCGGGCGAGGCGGTGGCGAGGGCCGCCGTCACCTGACCGGCCGCGAACGTGCCCCGCAGGCGTCGTTCGATCGCTGTCACCGCCGGCAGCACGACCGGGAGGTGAGCGGCGGGGTCGTCGGCGAGCAGCAGTGCCAGGCCGGCCCGGGCGCGATCACGCACCGGGCGAGCCCAGTCGCTGGTGCGCAGCACCAGGAACGGCATGAGCTCCGGCGCTGGGGCGGCCAGCATCGCCGCCACGGCACGCTCCCGGACCCGTCCGTCACCGTGGGTGCTGGCCAGCGCCACCGCCACGGGGGCTGTGGCGGCGCCGTCCGCCACCCGCCCTGCCACCCGCCGGGCCAGCGAGGCGAGAGGGATCTCGTACCACCAGGCGCGCCGGGCGTGTTCGTCCAGCCGCACCACGGCACGGGGCCGGCCGTGCAGCACACTCAGTGCGGCGCGCCCGGCCTCGGCGCTGCCCGTATCGGCAAGCTCGGCGAGCAGCGTCGCGAGCCGCTCCACCGCCTCCCACCCGCCGCGGGCGGCCTGCTCGGCGGCCGCCCGGATCGCGTCGCCCGGCGGCGACGGCTGGACTGCGGGAACGGACGGCCGGCCCGGCCACCATGAGTGGATCATGCTGCCATCGTGCCCGAACCGGTTCCGGGTGCGATACGGAATTGTTCGGGAGTCGGCGCCGAACAATGCGCTGAGCAGCGCGAACACGTCGTCTTGTTCGCGTCTTCGCGGCGGCTGTTCCGGTGCCCTCCGACCCGGCGTCCACTGTTTGCGGCAACCACCGAGAACAGGAGGACGCATGTCATCTCGACACGCCCGCACGGGGGACAGCCGGCTCGTCACGGGGTCGGTCGTACTGCGCGTTGCGGTGATCGGCGCCATGCTGGCGGGGGCGGTGTCCGGCGCGCCCCCGGCGACGGCATCGGCGGGGGCGTCGGTGGCGGCCGACGGGCCGTCGTCGGTGGTCGACGACCGGGTCTATCCGGGCGCCGACGACATCTTCGCCGAGCACGGGGTCCGGGTTCTGACCGGCGACGGCAACATCCGGTACGAGCCGGACTGCGCCTCGGACCCCGACCTGTTCCGGGTGGAACGGCTGGTGGGCTCCGGCCTGGAGACCACCTGCTTCGCCGTCCGGGGGCCGCGCGGGTTCCTGACCCTGGAGCTCCGCAACGCCTACCTGGTCCGGGGCGCGGACCGGACGGTCACCGCGAAGTCCACCCACGAGGGTGAGACCGACACGGTGACCGTCGCGCCGCACCAGTACGAGGCGATCGGTGACGGCGACGCCACCTCCACGCTGGTCGAGCTGCGGGTCGCGGAGAGCCTGCCGGCCGGCGAGCCGTCCACCCATCCGTACGTGGCACGGGTGGACACCGCCGACGGGCGCGCCTGCAGCGGGGTACTGATCAACCGGCAGTGGATCGCCACCACGAAGACGTGCCTGCACCCGTCCGGCGACGTCGACACGGGCCCGCCGCCGCAGGCCGCCACCGTGACCGTCGGGCGTGCGGACATGACACGCGGCGGCGGGTACTCCGCGACGGTCGTCGAGGTGGTTCCGCGTACCGATCGGGACGTGGTCCTCGCCAAGCTCAGCGAACCGGCTCCGGAGGGCATCACGCCGGTTCCGGTCGCGACGGCGCCACCCGCCGACGGGGCCACGGTGATCGCCGCCGGGTACGGCCGGACCGCTACCGACTGGACCACCGACCGGATGCGCGCCGGCACGTACACCCTGACCGGCACGACCGCGACCACCGCCACGCTCCGGCGCGCCGACGGCACCGCCACCAGCACCTGCAAGGGTGACGCGGGCGGCCCCGCGCTGCGCAGCGCCGGAGGACACCTCGAGCTGTTCGCCCTGCACGTCTCGTCGTGGCACACCGGCTGCCACACCGCGCCGGCCACCAGCGAGGACGCGGCCGTCGAGGCCCGGGTGGACGACCTCGGCGCCTGGTTCACCGCGGTGATGTCCACGCCGGGTCCGGTGAACCCGCTGCGGAACCTGTTCGCCGGGGTCCCGGTGACCGCCTCCAGCAGCACCGAGGGGTGGGGCTGGGCGCTGCGCCAGGCCAACGACGGTGTCCGGGAGGGCACCGGATGGAGTTCGCTGGATCCGCCGAACGCGAGCCGGCCGGAGTGGATCGAGTTCCAGCTGGCGCCGGGTGGCGTCCTGCTGAACCGGATCGACCTGTTCCCGCGCTCCGGCGGCGGCACGGACGGCTACAACTTCCCGGCCGACTTCAGCATCTCGGTCAACTACCAGGGCGCGTGGCGCACGGTGCTGTCGCGTAACGCGTACCCGAATCCGGGCAACAGGCCGCAGCGGTTCGTGCTGCCCGGCACCGTGCGGGCCGAGAAGATCCGGATCGCGGCCCCGGCCGGACGGCTGCTGCAGTTCGCCGAGGTGGAGGCGTACCGGTCGGAGAACCTGCTCGCCGACGCCGCGGTGACCACGTCCAGCAGCACCGAGGGCTGGGGCTGGTCGGTGCGGTACGTCAACGACGGGCGCCGGGAGGCGGTGGGCTGGAGCTCGCTGGACCCGCCGAGCGCCACCCGTACCGAATGGATCGAATTCGCGTTGCCGGAGGCGCGCCCGATGAACCGGGTCGACCTGTACCCGCGCTTCGACGTCCCCGGCGGTGGCTTCCCGTCCGACTTCACCGTCGAGTCGTACCGGGACGGGCAGTGGCACGCCCTGTTCACCCAGACCGGCCTGCCCAACCCCGGCGCGAAACCGCAGCGGTTCACCTTCGCGCCGCAACCGGTGCAGCGGCTGCGGGTCCGGGCCGGCGCCGGGCGGCTGCTGCAGTTCGCCGAGATCGAGGCGTACCGGTCGGGCAACCTCCTGGCCGACGCCCGGGTCAGCGCGTCGAGCAGCACCGAGGGCTCGGGCTGGTCGATCCGGTACGCCAACGACGGCGTCTCCACCGGGATCGGCTGGAGCTCGCTGGACCCGCCGAGCGGTGACCGGCCGGAGTGGATCGAGTTCGCGTTCCCCGGCCCGCGCAGGCTCAACCAGATGGACCTCTACCCGAGGTCGGACACCAACCCGGGTGGCGGGTTCCCGGCCGACTTCATGATCCAGGTGTTCCGGGACGGGCAGTGGCACACCGTGCTGAACAAGACCGGTCACCCGTACCCCGGCGTGACGCCGCAGCGCTTCCGGTTCCCGGCCCAGGAGACCGACCGGGTACGGATCCTCGCGGGCGCCGGACGCCTCCTGCAGTTCGCTGAGATCACCGCCCAGCACGTCTGATCGGGGGACAGCTCATGCGCCACTTCCTGTTGAGTGTTCTACTCGTCGCCACGGGCGTCGCGGCCGTACCGGCCTCGCCCGCGGCGGCCACCCCGGCGGCCGACCTGGACGCCCGGGACCGCCGCTACGACGCGGTGCGCCTGCTGAACGTGGGCGGGCCGAACGTGAACCGGGCGGCCCGGGTCGCCCTGCTCGGATCCGACGCCGACCTCGCCCAGTTCTATGCCACCGGGCTGCGCGAGGCGCAGCAGGAGGACGACAAGGTACGCGTCGCCGAGTTCGCCGCCCTGAGCGGCACCGCCGGTCTCCAGGCCGCGCAGGACGCGCTCGCCGGTTCCGCAGCGGACCGCCGGATGTTCCTGGACGGCGACTGGCAGGTGTCCTGGTCCGCTGACGAGCGGGTGCGGGTGGCACAGGTGCTGGCGGCCGGCGGGCCGGCGATCCGGGAAGCGGCGCAGCGCGCGCTGGACGGCTCGGACGCCGACATCACCGAGTTCCTCAGCCACGGCCAGTACGCGGCCCGGCGGGTCGACGACCGGGTCCGGGTCTCCCAGCTGATGGCTCAGGGCGGCCCGGCGATGCGGGAGGCCGCCCAGCGAGCCCTGAACGGGACCCCGGAGGAGATCCGCGAGTTCCTGCTGACCGGCCAGCACGTCGCCGCCGCCCGCGACGACGAGTTGTTCAGCGTCTCGCAGCTCGCGGACGCGGCGAAGGAGGCCGGTCAGCTGGCGGCCGCCGAGACGCTCGCCGCGATGGAACAGGCGGCCCGGGCGGTGGAGGTCGCCCGGCTGGCCAGGGCGGCCGCGGAGACCGCCGCCGCCGAGACGGCAGCCGCCGCGAACTCGGCCACCAAGGCGGCCGCGGCGGCGTCCCGCGCGGCCGACGCCGCGTCCCGCGCGGCCGCGGCGGCGCAGACCGCGATCGCGGCGGCGAACGCCGCGAACAACGCCGCCCGCGTGGCGGCCCGGGCGGCCAGCCGCGCGGCGGCCGCTGCCGCCGCCGCTGGTGATGCGGCAGCCCGCGCCAACACCGCCGCGTCCGCCGCCGAGATGGACGCCGGCAAGGCGTCGGCGGCGCGGCAGGCGGCGCAGCGGGCGAGGGACGCGGCGGTGAGCGCCCGGCAGGCGGCGCAGGCCGTGTCCGCGGCCCGGACCGCGTCCCTGGCAGCGGCCGACGCGGCCCGGGCGGCCGGCGGGGCGATCGGCAACGCCCTGGCCGCGGCCGCGGCAGCCGAGGAGGCCGGCAGCCACGCCGCCTCCGCCGGTGCGGCCGCCGCCCAGGCCCGGGCGGCCGCCGCCACCGCGCGGCGCAAGGCACAGGAGGCGACCCGGGCCGCGAACGCCGCCGAACGGCTGGCCCGGGAGTCCGCGGCGGCCGCCGCCGAGGCGGAACGGCACGCCATCGACACGGCCAACCACGCGGAGGCGGCCGCCCGGGCCGCCGACGAGGCCGCCGCGCACGCCGGTCAGGCCGCGGACGCGGCGGAACGGGCCACCCGGCACGCCGCCGCCGCGGTGACCGCTGCCGACGCCGCGACGGCCGCGGCCGAGCAGGCCCGGGCGGTCGAGGGGGCCGCCCGGTCTGCGGACGCCGAACGGCTCGCCACCCGGACCGCGGAGGGCGTGCTGCTCGCCGAGGAGCAGCGAGCCGCCGAACAGGTACGGCTCACGAAGGCCGCCTGGGACGCCGGCGAGGAGTCCCGCCGCGACGAGGAGGTACGGCAGCTGCTGGCCGCGGCACGCGCCCCGGACGCGTCCGCGGACACCGTGGAGGCGAACGGACGCCGCATCGCGCTCCGGTTGTTCGACACCGGCGGACCGTGGACCCGGGCGGCGGCCACCGCGGCGCTGAGCGGGGACCGGGCGGACGTGACAGCGTTCGTGCGGACCGGCGTCGATCTGGCGGCCGGGCAGGACGACCGGATGAAGGCCGGGCACATCGCAGACAGCGCCGGCACCAACACGGCGCTCAAGCGGGCCGCGGAGACCGCGATGGCCGGCACCGACGCGCAGGTCCGCGAGTTCCTCCGCACCCGTCAGTACGACGGCAAGGACGCACAGGACCGGGTACGGATCTCGCAGATCCTGGCGACCGGGGGACCGGCGACCCGGAACGCCGCGACCGCCGCGCTCAACGGCACCCCGGAGGACCGGCACCTGTTCCTGATGACCGGCCAGTACGCCGCCGCCGAGCAGGACGACCGGATCCGGGTGACCCAGGCCGTCGCCGCCGGGGGACCGGAGGTGAAGGCCTCCGGCCGGATCGCCCTGGCCGGCCCGCGTTCGTCGCTGCGGCACTTCCTGATGATCGAGCAGCACCGTGCGCGGCAGCGCGACGACGACGCCGCCGCGCACGTGGCGAAGGTCCGCGGCATCGTGGCCGACGCGTTCCGGGACGCCGCCGAGGCGCGCTCGCAGGCCGCCAAGGCCGCCGAAGCCGCCGCGATCGCCCGCAACGCGGCGGCCGAGGCCGCTGAATGGGCCGACGCCGCCCGGAAGTCGGCGGACCAGGCCGCCGGGTACGCCGAGCAGGCCGCCCAGTCGGCCAGCGACGCCCGGGCGTCGGCGGACCGGGCCGCCCAGTCGGCGCAGGCAGCCCGCAACGCTGCCGCGTCCGCACGGTCGGCAGCGGCGGCGGCCACCGCCTCCGCGCGGCAGGCCGACGCCTCCGCGGGCCGGGCCGCCGGGCACGCGCAGAACGCGCAGGCCGCGGCGCAGCGGGCCCGTGCGGCGGCCGAGGCGGCCGGCAACGACGCCGCGGCCGCCGCCACCGCCGCGCTGGAGGCCACCAAGGCCGCGATCGAGCAGATGAACCGGGAGGAGGAGGCACGCCGCAAGGCCGGGCAGGGTCAGCCCGACCCGCCGGAGTGCACGATGATCCACCTGTCGTACGGCATCGACTGCGAGGGCGGCATCAAACCGCTGCTCGACGCGATCAACAAGAACGACCCGATCTGGTGCACCCACAACTTCGGGTACGGCGGTGTCTGTGACGAGGTCGTCCGGTACTACGACGAGAAGGACGCCGAGGGCCTCGCCAAGACCAAGGCCGTGCTGCAGATCGTGCTGGTGATCTGCGGGTTCATCCCCGGTCCCGGTGAGGCGTGTGACGCGCTGGACGCGATCATCGCGTACGCGGAGGGGGACGAGGAAGGCGCGCTGCTGAGCCTGCTCGCGATGGTCCCGCTCGCCGGGTGGGTGGCCGGCGGCGCCCGGGGCGCCGACCTGCTCCGGGAGCTGAAGAAGTTCCAGAAGCGGGTGGGTGTCTGCCCCACCAACCCGGATCGGGCCAGAGCTCCTGACTGGTGCATCCCGGCGGCCGTGCTGGGCGAGATCGAGGAATATTACGGCCGGGGTGTGCGGCAGGGTGTCGAGTACATGATGAACGAGGCCAACCGGGGCCAGCTGGATCACATACTCAACAACATCGGCAGGAATTCGTGGGCGCTCGCCGCCTACCTGGCGCGGGAGCGGGTCTATGACTACATCGACACCAGATCGGGCCAGGTCCTCCACTGGGACGAGGCCAGCCAGATCCTGGTGGTGAAGCACCTGACCGGTGGTCAGATGGTTCACGCTTACAACTTCACCCGGCAACAGTGGAACGACTACCGGAACAGGGGTGTGTACCAGAGAAGACCATGAGGCTACGGGTCGTGCAGCCAGAACACCGAGTTCTCCGGGCCGCCCAGCTCACCCGGCTCGAAGTCCGGGGGCGGCACGTAGACCAGCGGGCTGTTCACGGCGTAGGCGTCGAACGGACCGGACCGGGACGTGCGCAGGGCCAGGTGGCCCTCGCCGTTCCGGTCCACCCGTATCGTCGTGGTGGCGCGGTAGACCAGCAGCTGGGTGGCGTACAGATGCAGGTCGGCCGGCCGGTCCGCGGGGAAGCCGCCGATGTGGATGTCGACGGTGGCGCCGGCGTCGGGGTTCCGGGGTTCGAGCCACAGCCGCGGGAGGGTCGCCCGCACCGCCGTGAACGTGGCGGTGGCCGTGCGGGAGCCCTGGGCGACGCGGACCCGGTAGCGGCCGGTCGGGCTTCCGGACGGGACCGGCCAGCGTACGCCCATCAGGCTGTCCCAGCCGGTGCGCAGGGTACGTGCCGGGGCCGGCCCGGTGACGGTCACGGTGAGGTCGCGCCCGCTGTCGAAACCGTCCACGCACAGGGTCGGGAAGCTGGGGATCTCGACCACCGGCCGGACGTCCACGCGCGGGGTGGCGGTGCTGTCGCCCTCGTGGCACTCGGGACCGCCGCCGAGGAAGAGGTTGAGCTGGTCGGCCACCCCGTCGGGCGGTGGTCCGTCGTGGGTGAGCAGGTCGTCCAGCGATGCCCGGTCCGGCGCGGGCGGGGCCGGTATGGACGAGGCCGGGGACGACGAGGGCCGAGGCCGGGCCGGTGCGGGCGGACGCGTCGGAGCGGTGGCGCGCGGCGCGAGCGGGGAGCGGGACGACATCCGGGAACGCGGCTGCCCGGCGTGCGGCTGGAAATCGGGCGCCGGCGAGAAATCCCTTCCGAGCTGATCGGTAGCGGGCGGCGTGGGCTGCGACGTCGACGAGACGCCCGGCGCGGGGTAGACCCCCGGGGAGGGGGAGAGCGCCGGTGCGCTCGAGGCGGAGACGATGGGAGCCGATCGCGGTTCCTCGTCGCTCACCCACACGGCCGTGACCGAACCGGCGACCACTGCCACGGCCACCGGGACGGCGATCCGGTACCTGATCATCGTCAGCCTCCGGCGTCGCGGATCCGGGCGTCGACGGCCTCGAACTCGGCCCGGGCCTCCATCGCCCGGTACACCTCACGCAGGTTGCGCAGGAAGATCAGTTCGCGCTCCCGGATGGTGGGCCGGTCGACGCCGATCCGGCCGAGGAGCGTGATCGCCTCCTGGTAGGCCGTCGCCGCATCGGCCAGCCGCGCCGCGTTGCCGCCGGCCGTCAGGTGGGCGCTGAGCGCCTGCCCGGCCCGCGCCTCGGCGGCCAGCCGCGACGACTGGCGGCCGGCCTCCTCGGTCAGGCCCGCTGACGCGTGCACCCGTTGCACGGCGGTGAACTCGGCGTCCGCGTCCGCCCAGTAGTCGCCCTGCTCGGCGATGCTCAGGCACTGATGGGCGAGGCCGAGGCCGAGACGGGCCTTCGTCTCCAGCAGGGCGTCACCGGCGACGGGCAGGGCCGTACGGTAATGGACGATCGCCTCCCGCAGCTTGCCGGCGTGAACGCTGCGCTTGTCACAGCTGGAACCGGCCCGCAGAGCCTCGGCCAGGCCGACGGCGGCCCGGGCGTAATCCGGCCGCCGCGCCAGGGCCCGCCGGAACGCCGTCTCCGCCTCGGCGAACCGGCTGTCCCGCCCGATCGTGTTGCCGAGCATCAGCTGCACCACCTCGGAGGAGGTGTCGACTCGTGCCAGTTCGTGGTCGGCGGCGCGGAACTCCCGTTCGGCGCCGGGATAGTCGTCCAGGGCGTAGCGCCCCAGCCCGCGGACGAACGCCACCACGGCCTTGACGTAGTGCAGGGCGTCGTCGGCGAGCCGCCGGCTCACCTCGATGTTGCCGCGCACCACGTCGGCCGGTTCGGTCAGCCGGAGCTCGTGGCGGCCGACGAACTCCGGCGTCTCGCCGAACACCCGGTCGGTGAGCAGCAACTCGATCACCAGCGTGGTGCGGTCCCCGGCGGTGCGCAGCCGCCCGCTCAGGACCACGTCGGCCCGGTGCTCGGCGGCGAGCCGGGCCGGCTCGGCCGGCCTGACGCCGGCCGGGCCCCGCGTTTCGATGGCGGCGTCCTCGGCGGCCCAGGCCTCCAGATTGTGTACGAGGGTGCGCTGCACCGCCGGCGCCGACTCGAACGGCACCACCAGGATGTTGTAGAGACCGGCCATCGGCGCCGGCGCCCGGGCCTCGGCCGCCGCGACGGTCGCCAGCAGCGCCGCCGCGGCGGTGAGGACGGCGACCAGCCGGGGTAACGGCCGGCGGCGCCGGATGACGGGCGGCGGTTCGGGAGCGGTGCCGGGCGACGGCTCGGGAAGAGTGACGGGCGGTGGCCCGCGAAGGGTGACGGGCGGCGGTCCGGGAGCCGTGACGGGCGTCGGGACGGGTTGCGGCGGGGGAGCCGGGGCGGACGGCGGTGCGGCCGGGCCGACCTGATCCACCGTGGCGGCGGCCTCCCACGTCCGGCGCCACTCCGGCAGCACCCGGTCGATCTCCGCGTCCCGTCCGGCATGGCGCAGGCACCCGGTCACGTACCCCCGGGTGGTCTGCCAGGAGGGGAGCCGGCGGCCGCCGGCCGCCTCGGAGAGCGAGCCGAAGCCGCAGTGGCCGAGGCGGCTGAGCACGCGGTACGAGGGCTGGCCGCACTCCCGCCGGAGATCACGCAACCGTGTCGCGAACGCGACGCGATGGGCAGGCAGATTGGCGTCGATCGCTTCTTCGCGGCGTCCCCGTCGTGCGGCGCTCGCCCCCTCGGCCATCTGACGATCCCCCTCAGCGGACTGGCCGGTATCGACGGAAGTCTACTTCTCGGCGTCCAGGCGCAGTTCCACGATCGCCCGGGTGCCGGCCGGCACGACGGCGGCGACCGCCAGCCCCGCCGCGGCGGCCAGGTCACCGAGCTGGGCGACGCCGCGCTCCCGGCCGTTGACGTAGCAGAGCATCCGCAGATCGCCCTCGGTGCTCGGTTCGCCGGCGGCGTTGTCCTCGATCACCAGCACCCGGCCCGGCGCGCCGGCGGCCTCCGCGCAGCGGCGCAGGATGCGTGTGGCGCCGGCGTCGTCCCAGTCGTGCAGGATGCCGGAGAGCAGGTAGCCGCCGGCGCCGGGCGGGAGCTCGTCGAAGAAGCTGCCGGCCCGGGCGGTGGCGCGATCGCGCAGGCCGGCCGCCTCGATCGCCTCTAGGGCACGCGCGGCCGGGCCGGGCAGGTCGAGCACGGTGCCGCGCAGTCCAGGGTGTGCGGTGAGGATGGCGATCAGCAGGGTGCCGTCGCCGCCGCCCACGTCGACGAGGTTCCCGAGCGCGCCCCACGGGTACCCGCCGGCGAGGGCCGGCGCGTCGTCGCGCAGCCGGGAACCCATCAGCGCGTCGAACGAGGCGGCGCGGGCCGGGTCGGCGGCCACGTCCTCCCAGAACGGGCGGCCGTACCGGTGCGGGTAGGCGGCCGCACCGGTCCGTACCGTGTGCAGCAGGTCGACGAAGGACAGATCGGCACGGCCGATCGCGCCGGTCATGTCCAGCCAGGACCGGATGCCGCCGGGGTAGTCGTCACGCAACTGTTCGCCGAGGTCGGTCAGGCCGTAGACGCCGGGCCGCGGACGGGTCAGCACACCGGCGGTGACCAGGTGGTCCATGACGCGCCGGAGGGTGTCGGGGTGTGCTCCGGTCGCGGTGGCGAGGGCGTCGACCGTACCCGATCCGGCTGTGATGTGATCGCCCAGCCGCAGCGTCGCCGCCACCCGGACCGCCATCGGGGTGATGAGGTCGGCGGCGGCCCACAGGCCGCCGCCCCACGCGGTTTCCTCTGTCATCCCCGGACGATGTCACAGTTTCGGACCGTCCCGGCGCCCGTGATCAGGCGCCGGTGATCAGGCGCAGGTGATGCAGTGGCGGGCGAACGGGCGCGCGGCCAGCCGGTCCGCCGCGATCGGGTGGCCGCAGCGTTCGCAGATGCCGTAGGTTCCGGCGTCCACCCGGCGCAGCGCGTCGTCGACCTCGGTGATCCGCTGGCGGGCGGCGGCCAGCAGCGCGGTCAGCTGGGCCCGCTCGAAGCCGATGGTGGCGCCTTCGGGGTCGTGCTCGTCGTCGGCGTTCGAGTCGCGGGACGCCGCGAACAGGCTCTCCAGGTCGCGGGCCAGGGTCGTGGCCTCGGACTCGGCGCTCGCCCGCAGCAGCACCAGCTCGTCACGCACCATCCCCGCAGCCTAGCCAGGGTTCGTCTCGCGCAGGGAACGCACCATGCGGCTCGCCCGCCTGGATCGGAGCGCACCGCAGCCCCCGGCGAGGGCGGTGCCGACGAGATGCGGCACCGGGCCGTCGTGTCAGACCGACCCACGGGGACTGACCAGCCCCGACTCGTACGCGGTGATCACCAGCTGGGCCCGGTCGCGGGCGCCGAGCTTGCTCAGCAGCCGGCCGATGTGGGTCTTCACGGTGCCCACGCCCAGGTACAGGTGTTCGGCGATCTCGGTGTTGGACAGTCCCCGGGCGATCAGCTCCAGCACCTCCCGCTCCCGGTCGGTGATCGCGTCCAGTCCCACCGGCGGCCCGCCGCCCTGCCCGGTGAAGGCGGCGATCAACCGGCGGGTCACCCGGGGCGCCAGCAGGGCCTCCCCGGCGGCGACCAGCCGGATGCCGTTCAGCAGCTCCGCCGCCGTGGCGTCCTTGACCAGGAACCCGCTGGCGCCGGCCCGGAGCGCCGCGTAGACGTACTCGTCGAGGTCGAAGGTCGTCAGCATGAGCACCCGCACCGACGGCAGCGCCGAGCAGATCTGCCGGGTCGCCTCGATGCCGTCCATCTCCGGCATCCGGACGTCCATCAGCACCACGTCCGGCCGGTGCTCGCCGGCCAGCCGGACCGCCTCGGCGCCGGTGCCGGCCTCGCCGACGGTGGTGAATCCGGGCGACGCGTCGAGCAGTGCCCGGAAACTCTCCCGCATCAGGGCGTGGTCGTCGGCGAGGAGTACGGAGACGTCACTCATGCGGCCTCTTCGGTCGTGGCGTACGGGATCTCGGCCGCCACCCGGAAACCGCCCTCCGGCCGGGGTCCGGTGGACAGCGTGCCGCCGTACATGCTCACACGCTCGCGCATCCCGATCAGCCCCTGGCCGCCCGGTCTGCCGGCCGACCGGCGGCCCCGGCCGTCGTCGCACACCTCGATCCGGACCCGGCCGCCGTCCACCCGCACGGTGACCCGGCACCGGGCCGCGTCCGCGTGCTTCATCACGTTGGTCAGCGACTCCTGCACGATCCGGTAGACGGTGACGTCGACCGCCACCGGCAGCTCCGCGGCGCTGTCGGCGTCCAGGTCGATCTGCGGGCCGGCGGCGCCCAGGCCGGCGACCAGGCCGGGCAGCTGGGCGATGCCCGGCGACGGGGCGAGCTCGGCGGAGTCGTCGTCGGCGCGCAGCACGTCGAGCAGCCGCCGGATCTCGGTGAGCGCCGACCGGCTCGTCTTCTCGATGGTCAGCAGCGCGGCCCGGCTCTCGTCCGGCCGCTGCTCGGCGATGTGGTTCGCCACGGTGGCCTTCACCGCGATCAGGCTCAGGCTGTGGCCGACGATGTCGTGCAGCTCGCGGGCGATCCGTAGCCGCTCCTCGGCGACGGCGTCGCGGGCCAGGCGGCCGGCCGCCTCGGCCTGGAGGGACCGCCGCCACCGGATCAGCCGCCCGGCGATCCACGCCAGCACCAGCGCGATCAGGACGACACCCAGCTCGACCGGCCACCACAGCGCCACCTCGCTGGCGGCGGCGTCGGCCGAGGTGATCCCGGTGCGCGCGTAGAGCCACGGGATGGTGACGGCCGGCGCGGCCAGGCTGCCGGTCAGCGCGATCAGGGCGGTGACCCGCCCGGCGACGGTGGCCGCCGTGTAGAGGGCGAGCACCACCGGGAACCAGGCCACCGCGATGATGCCGAGGCCGATCACGCCGGTCGCGGTCGCGACAGCGGCGGCCGCCGCCACCACGGCCAGCACCGGCAGCGGCCGGCGACGGCGCGCCGCGATCGGCAGCCCGGTAGCGGCGGCGGCCAGCCACACGACACCGACCGGGCCGGTGAACGCGGGGCCGGGCGGGTCCAGAGTCGCGTAGGCGGCGAGACAGGTCAGGAACACAGCGACAGCAGCGTCGAGCAACATCAATCCGCGGGGCCGGGTCACGCGGCCAACCTACCGATCCGCGTGCCGTGGCGCGTCTGACCACGGTCATACATCGGCTTCCGACCGTGGTCAGACGCGCCGGACCCGGTTCCGCCGACACGATGGGACACATGATCGAGCTGCGAGAGCTGACCAAACGGTACGGTCCGACACTGGCCGTAGACCGGTTGTCCTTCGAGGTCCAGCCGGGTGTGGTGACCGGATTCCTCGGTCCCAACGGCGCGGGCAAGTCGACCACCCTGCGGATGATGCTGGGCCTGCACCACCCGACGTCGGGGGAGGCCCTGATCGGCGGCCGGCGCTACGACCGGATCCGCCACCCGCTGCACCAGGTCGGCGCGGTGCTCGACGCCGACGCGGCTCATCCCGGCCGCACCGCGCACACCCATCTCGCCTGCCTGGCCAGGAGCAACGGCATTGCGAGGGTACGGGTGGACGAGGCGCTCGATCGCGTCGGGCTGACGAGTGTGGCGCACAAGCGGGTCGGCGGGTTCTCGCTCGGCATGAAGCAGCGTCTGGGCATCGCCGGCGCCCTGCTCGGCGACCCGGCGGTGGTCGTCCTGGACGAGCCGGTCAACGGCCTGGACGCGGCCGGCATCCGGTGGATCCGCTCGACCCTGCGCGCGCTCGCCGCCGAGGGCCGTACGGTGCTGCTCTCCAGCCACCTGATGAGCGAGATGGCGCTCACCGTCGACCGGGTCCTGATCATCGGCAAGGGCCGGCTGATCGAGGACACGTCGGTGGCCGAGATGGGCGCGAGGTTCGCGCGAGACGTGCTCGTGCGGACACCACGGGCGGACGAGCTGGTCCCGCTCCTGCGCCGGCTGGGCGCGTCGGTGTCGCGTACCGCGGAGGGCGATCTGGTCGCGACAGGTGTGGACGCGCCGGCCATCGGGGACGCCGCCGCGGCCGCCGCGATACCGATCCACGGGCTGACGCCGCGCAGCGCCACGCTCGAGGACGTCTACCTGGAGATGACGAACGAGGCCGTGGAGTACCGGGCCGCGACCATGGAGAAGGAGCTGGTCCGATGACCGCCGTGCGGATTTCCTCCGGAACGTTCCGGGACGCCGTCGCCGCCGAGCTGATGAAGGTTCGCACCCTGCGATCCACCTGGGCCTTCCTGACCGGCGGGGTGCTCGTCACCGCGCTGGGCGCGACGATCCTGTTCCTCATGGTCCAGTCGTACGACGCGGCCGTCCCGGCCGACCGGGCGAACTTCGAGACCGCCGACCCGACCGTGGTGACCATGCCGTTCGTGATGTTCTTCGTCGGCGCGATCGGCGCGATGCTGATCACCAGCGAGTACACCACCCGCTCGATCGGGCCGTCCCTGCTGGCCGTGCCGCAGCGCCGGGTCCTGCTCGGCGCCAAGGCCGCGGTGGCGGGCCTGACCGGGCTCGGCGGCGGGGCGTTCTTCGCGCTGGCGGCCTTCGCCGTCGCCCGGCTCACGCTCGGCTCCCGGCCGCAGCCGTTCAACCCGTGGCCGCAGTGGACGGACGCCGTCCCGACGGTCCTCTGCGCGACACTGCTCGCCGGCGTCACCTGCCTGGTGGCGCTCGGCCTGGGCACCCTGCTGCGGTCGACCGCCGCCGCGCTCACCACGCTGGGAGCGCTGGTCCTGGTCATGCCGATCTTCGCGCACTTCCTGCCGGTCGTCTGGCAGCTCCGCCTCGCCTCGGTCCTGCTACCCAACCTCACCCCGCAACTGGCCGGCAGCGACCACCCCTACCTGCTGTCCCCGGGAGGCGCGGCCGCGGTGACCGCCGGCTACGTGCTGCTGGCGCTGGGAGCCGGCGCCCTCAGCTTCCGCCGCCGTGACGCGGCCTGACGCTCGGCAACGTTAACCTCTGCGTAATTGCACGCGGTGCAACGATGCACTTAGTCTACCCTTGTGACCGTGACTGCTGAGCATGCCGATCGCCGGGCGGCGCTCAAGGCCCGGCATCGGCGGGCGATCCTCGACGCGGCCAAAGAGCTGATCAGTGAGGGTTCCGCGGCGCGGTTCAGCGTGGATCAGCTGGCCGAGCGCGCGGATGTCTCGCGGCGCACGATCTTCAATCACTTCGCGTCGATCGATGACGTCGTCACCACCGTCTGTAGCGACATGCTCGGCGTGGTGATCGAGCGGTTCCGTCAGGTGGTGACCGCCGGCCAGGCCGGGCCGGGCACGCGCGCCGAGGCGTTCGCGACTCTCGCCGAGGCGCTGCGGGCCACCGACGTGCCGGGACTCCTCGCGTTCCTGTGGCGGGCCCTCGGCGGGTTCGACAAGGGGGACCCCCGGCCCCGGCAGATCTTCCAGGCGACGTTCGCGCGGACCACCACGGAATTGGCGCGCGAGTTGGCCGTACGCAATGAGGGTCTTGATCCTCTGGAAGCGGAGTTGCTGGTCAGCGCGCTGATGCACGGCACCGAGGTGATCGCGGAGCACTGGCTGTCGATCACCGGCGCGGCCACCGACGAGGGCGCCCTGGCGCTGTGGCGCGCGTTGCTCGACCGGCTGATCTCGAGCGTCAAAACCGGCTACTAGCGTCAAAAACCGGCTACTAAGGGAAGACATGGCTGAATTGCTGTATCGCGTGGGGCGCTTCAGTGCCCGGCGCGCCTGGGCCGTCCTGATCACCTGGATGGTGGTCCTGGGGCTGTCCGTCACCGCCTACCTCACCCTCGGCGGCACGCTGTCGTCGCAGGTGACCATCCCGGGAACGGCGACGGCGAAGGTCACCGACCAGCTCGCCCAGCGGTTCCCGAGCGCCAGCGGCGGCAGCGGGACGATCGTGTTCCACACCGCCGACGGATCGACGTTCACCACCGATCAGCAGGCCGCCCTCGGCGCGCTGCTGAAGAGCACCGGTGAGCTGGACGGCGTGGCGGCCGCCACCGACCCGTTCACCACCCAGCAGCAGCTGACCGAGCAGGCCCAGCAGGTGCGGGGCGGTCAGCAGCAGCTGGCCGGCGGCCGGGAGAAGCTGGACCAGGCCGAGGCCGCGATCGCGGCGCTGCCCGACGCCCAGCGGGAGGCGCAGAAACAGCAGCTCGCCGCGGAGCGCGCCGAGCTGGACGCGCAGGCCGCGAAACTCGACGTCGCGCAGAAGCTGCTCGACATGTCGTCGAAGATCCGGATGGTGTCCGAGGACGGCACCACCGCTGTCGCCTCGGTCGTCTTCGACGAGGCGCAGATGGACGTCACGCCGGAGACCAAGGACGCCGTCATCGACCACGTCACCGACGGTGTGCCGGCCGGTGTCGAGGCCGACTTCTCCAACGAGATCACCCAGAGCGTGCCGCAGATCCTCGGCGTGGGCGAGGTGGCCGGCCTGGTCGTCGCCGCGATCACCCTGCTGGTCATGCTCGGCGCGCTGATCGCCGCCGCCCTGCCGATCCTGACCGCCCTGGTCGGCGTCGGGGTCGGCGTCACCGCCTCGCTCGCCCTCTCCGGCGCGGTCGACATGCTGTCGATCACCCCGGTGCTCGGCGTGATGCTCGGCCTGGCGGTCGGCATCGACTACTGCCTGTTCATCCTGAACCGGCATCGCCGCCAGCTGCTCGACGGCGTCGAGCTGCACGAGTCGATCGCCCTGGCGAACGGCACCTCCGGCAACGCCGTCGTGTTCGCCGGATCGACGGTGCTCGTCGCGTTGCTGGCGCTCAACGTCACCGGCATCGGATTCCTCGGCCTGATGGGTACGGTCGGCGCGATCTGCGTCGCGGTCGCCGTGATCATCGCGGTCACGCTGACGCCGGCCCTGCTGGCCCTGCTCGGCACCAGGATCCTCCCTCGCCGGCTGCGGGCGACGATCGGGCAGTCGCACGCCGGCAAGGTGCCCTCCTCGCCGATGAGCACCGCGCGGGCGCTGCTCACGGCGGTCGCCGGCCTGGCCGTGCTGATCGTGCTGGCGATCCCGGCGCTGTCCATGCGTCTCGGCCTGCCGGACGGCTCGTCGGAGGCGGAGGACTCCACCCAGTACCAGGCCTACATGCTGATCGAGGAGAAGTTCGGCGCCGGCGTGAACGGCCCGCTGCTGGTCGTCGCGGAGCTGCCCGCCCCGGTCACCGACTCTTCTTCCGAGCAGGCTCGCATCGGCGGCGCGATCATGGCCGTTGACAACGTGACTGCCGTCGCGCCGATCGGGCAGTCCAGCGACAACGAGCTGATCGCCTTCCAGGTGATCCCGGCCGAGGGGCCGAACAGCGAGAGCACCGCGCAGCTGGTGCGCGACCTACGTGATCTGTCGGTGCGCGGCGCTGCTCTGGGCGTGGCCGGCAGCGCCAGCGGCAACATCGACATCTCCGAGCAGCTCTCCGACGTGCTGCCGCTCTACCTGGGCGTCGTGATCGGCCTGTCGCTGATCATCCTGATCCTGGTGTTCCGCTCGATCCTGGTGCCGCTGACCGCCACGCTCGGGTTCGTGCTGTCGCTGTTCGCCACGTTCGGCGGCATCACCGCGATCTTCCAGTGGGGCTGGCTCGGCGCGGTCTTCGGCGTGCACGACCCGGGGCCGGTGCTCAGCTTCCTGCCGACCATCCTGATCGGCATCCTGTTCGGCCTGGCCATGGACTACCAGCTGTTCCTGGTCTCCGGCATGCGCGAGGCCTACGCGCACGGCGCGCCCGCCCGGCTCGCCGTCCGGCAGGGCCTGCACGCCGGCCGCACCGTGGTCACCGCCGCCGCGATCATCATGATCTCGGTCTTCGGCGGGTTCATCTTCAGCCACACCACGATGATCCGGTCGCTCGGCTTCGGCCTGGCGTTCGGCGTTCTGGCCGACGCTTTCCTGGTACGGATGCTGCTCATCCCGGCGGTCATGCACCTGCTCGGCACGTCGGCGTGGTGGCTGCCCCGCTGGCTGGACCGCATCCTGCCCAATGTGGACGTCGAAGGGGCCGCGCTGGAGCGCAGTCACCCGGTGACGCACGCGCCGGCTGAGAAGGAGCCGGTCAGCGCCGTCTGAGTGATGGTGACCGGCGTTCCCCGGAGGGGCGCCGGTCACGCGGCGGCGTTCTTCCTGCTGGGGCGCCGGTCATACGGCGGCGTTCTTCCTGTTGGGGCGCCGGTCGTTCTTCCTGTTGGAGTGCCGGTCATACGGCGGCGTTCAGGACGAAGATGAGCACGATGGCGACGATGGTCAGCACGACGCTCGTCACCGCGGCCAGAGTGCCGGCCGCTACCGGTGAGGCCACCTTGCGGGACAGCGGGACGGCCGTCATCAGCGACACCAGCATCGACGCGATCAGGAACACGACGATGAGCAGGAAGATGAGCTCCGCTGATTCCTTCGCGGTGAAGCACCAGCCGCCGGTGTCGTCACAGGACGAGTCCTCGCGCGGCACCCACTTGTAGAACAGCGCCACCGTGAACGCGGCGAGGTGCCAGCCGAGGGAAACCAGCGCGGTCCAGCGGTATCGCTGATCCTGTTGCACGTTCGCATTCATCGATAAAAGTCTGCGCCCGGCTGTCAATCCCAATATTGAGCCGCAGGGGTACGCGCATGACCGCTCAGCGGACGCAAGTCACAGCACTCGTCTGGATCAACTCGGACGTATTGAGTTGATGACGCGTTGAGTTGATGACGCGTTGAGTTGATGCTGCGTCAACCCAGGTGCGTTGACTTGATGCCGGCGGCGCAAGTCATCTCAACATGTTGCGTCAACCCGGACGTATTGACTTGACGGACATGGCGTCAACACGACAAGTGTGATCAATCCGGCGGCCAGCACACATGACGCCGATCCTGTTCGAGGGTGACGGCACCCGGGTGATCGGCTTCGGCGTGCGCTCACCGCCCGTCTGCACATTGGACGTGTCGCATTTATCCAGCGGGCGGCCCGGTGGCGACCCGGGGTGTCACGATCGGTCACCGCGATGGTGGAGCACTGTGGCTTTGCGTGATTCTGTGGGGCCTGGAGCGTCCACAGCATTCCCGAAGCGCCCGCTTCACCACGGATGCAGGCACACCGGGTGACGATCACGGGCGGGTAGGACGATGTGTACGTCGACGGCCGCTTGAAGCAGTTCGACGAGCGATGACCGGGCGGCCCCGGCGCTCGTTCCGCATCGCCGGAAATTGTCAGGGGGTGCGGTTACTGTCCTGCCCATGTCGCGCCCTGGAGACGTGCCACCGGACATCTTGGACCGCTTGCGATCGATCTGCGATGGCCTGCCCGAGACACGTGAGGAGCCCGCCTGGATCGGCGTCCGCTGGCGGATCCGCGCGCGGACGTTCGCTCATGTGTACGTGCCGGACCTGGATCGCTACCCGGCGTACGCCCGCCATCAGGTCGACGGCGAGGCGCCGACCGTGATGACGTTCCGGGCCCCCGCCGGCGAGTTGCTCGGCCTGACCGCCGGTGGCTTCCCGTTCGTCCGCGCGGAGTGGGGCAGCAACGTGGTGGTCGCCTACCTCGGTGACCACACCGACTGGACGGAGATCACCGAGGTGATAATCGACAGCTATTGCGAGATGGCGCCGAAGTTCCTCGGCGCCAGGGTCGGTGCCGCCGCCCTCCGCTCGCCTGATCAGCCGGCCTGACTTCCGGGAGAGCCGGCTTCCGGACGGCGTTGATCAGGTCTCTTACGCTGAATCGCATGAAGGTCGTCGATGTCGTCGCTGCGGTCGTGCTGAGCGCGTCCGGAGCGGCGTTTCTGGGCCTGGGCCTGGAGCTCCGCTCAGACCAGTCCGCCTACCCCGACGGCATCGTCACGGCGGCAACCACGACCAGCTTCCACACCGAACGTTCCGCCAATCGGCGCCGAACCGTCTGGACCACCCGCTATCGGCCCGTCTACACCTTCCAGACGCCGACCGGCGAGACTGCGACGTTCGCTGATCCGAGAACCGTCACCGAGGCTCCGCAGGTGGGCCGGACAGTCCAGCTCTCCTACCGTGCGGATGAGCCCGGAAGAGCGCGAGTGATCCGTGGCTGGCACGGCTGGACCGGCTTTCCGGTCATGTTCACGGCGGCCGGTGGTCTGCTCCTCGCCTGCGTCTTCTTCACCGTGAGACGCAAACCGAGCCGGGGCTGACATCGGGCCTTCCGTGAGCTGAGCGCCTGACCAGAAAGTCGCCCGGTGCGGCAGCCGTCGCATCGCGTCCGGCGGGCCGTGCCGGCAGGTCAGCCGCCGTCGCCGCAGCCGCCGCCGTCGGAAGCCTTCTGCGGCAGCCGCATCAGCCTCGGCCTGACCGGATGGGTGATAGACGGTGGTAAATATTGACGGTTAGCGTTCGATCGGAGGTGACCCCGTGCGAACTCTGCTGCGCGCCACCATGGTCCTGCTCCTCGTCACCGGGTACGCCGTCGCCGGAACGCCGGCCCGGGCCGCCGCGCCCGCCCGCGTCCTGATCGTCGGTGACTCGATCACCCAGGGGTCGGCCAACGACTACACCTGGCGCTACCGGCTCTGGAAGAAACTGCAGGCCAGCACGCCGGGGGCGGCCGACTTCGTCGGCGATCGGCGGTACGTCTACGACAACATCGCCGAGCAGCAGGGCTCCACCGTCTACGCCGACCCGAACTTCGATCAGGATCATCACGCGCAGTGGGGCCGGCCGCTGATCTACGAGAAGGACACCATCGGCGCGGCGGTCGGCTCCTCGAACCCGGACGTCGTGCTGGTGCTCCTCGGCATCAACGACTTCGCCTGGTTCGGCGCCACGCCGGCGCAGGTGGCCGGGTACATGGACGAGTTCATCGCGAACGTCCGCGCGGCCAAGCCGACCGCGAGCATCGTGATCGGGCACGTGCTCACCCGGTACGACTTCTACGGCAAGCGGGTGCTCGACGCCGCCGCGACCGCCGACCTCAACACCCGGTACGACCAGCTCGCCGCGCAACGGTCGACGAGCACCTCACGGGTCGTCACGGCACGCACCGAGGGCGACTGGGATCCGTCCGCGCACACCTGGGACGGCACCCACCCGAACTCCACCGGTGAGGTGCGGATCGCCGCCACGTTCGCGGACGCCCTGGCCGGGCTCGGCGTCGGCACGCCGTACGGCACCCAGCCGACCAACGTCCCGTGGGCGGTGGCCGGCGGCACACCCACTCTGACCAGCCAGGACCGGGCCATCAAGATCTCCTGGCCGGCCACGCCGGGCGCGAACGCCCACTTCATCGAACAGAAGATCGTCTCGCGCGGGGAGACAGCGTTCACCCGGCTGCCGTACCCGGTGGAAGGGACCACCTGGACCGCGCAGGGCCTGCTCGCCGGATGGACGGTGCAGTTCCGGATGGTGCCGGTGAAAGGGCTGATGGCCGGGTCGCCCGGTGCGGCGCAGCAGGCCACCGCGGGTGGCTCGTTCCCCGCCGACCGGCCACAGCTCTACGGTTCGCCCGGCAAGAACCAGGTGAACCTGTCGTGGAGCCCGGTCGCCGGCGTCACCGGTTACTACATCGAGGTCAAGGATCTCGGGTCGACGAATCCGACCTGGTCGCGGTTGCCGTACCCGGTCGCGGCCACCTCGTTCACGCCGGGGCTGCTCGGGGACGGGCGCTGGTACCGGTGGCGGGTGATCCCGGTCAACGGCACGCTGCTCGGGCCGCAGTCGAACACCGTGGACATCCGCACCGCCGGGATCTCGGCGTATCAGCATTACTGGGGACTCGGCGACTCGTACTCCTCGGGGCTCGGCGCTCGCGGGGACGACGAGTACTACGACAACACCTGTAAGAAGACCACCAAGGCGTACGCGTACCTCGTACCCGCGGGGTGGGAGCCGCGGCCGAACCTCCTGGCCTGCGCCGGCGCCAAGACCGATGAGATCTTCAACGATCAGCTGCCGCGGATACCCCAGAACCCGGGCGACGTGCTGATCACGCTGACCATCGGCGGTAACGACGCCGGCTTCGGGACGGTGATCACCGACTGCATTCGCGGCAACTGCACCGGGCAGGAGGCGGGCCTGCACGCCCGCATCGACGGGCTGCGCAGCCGGCTCGCGGGCACGTTCCTGGCGATCCGCCGCCGCGCGCCCGGCGCCGACGTGGTCGCGGCCGGATATCCGCTGCTCGTCGTGTCGCCGCCGAACGCGCAGTGCTCCAGCGCCTTCGGCGCGGTGATCAGCGATGACGAGAAGAAGATGATGCGGAACCTGGCCTTCCACATGAACCGGGTGATCGCCCTGGCCGCCGAGGACGCGCAGATCATCGCGGCCACCACACAGGTGATGGACCGGTTCTACGGGCACGAGGCCTGCGCCGGGGCCAACGGCGAGTGGGTCAACCAGATCGCCGAGTGCATTGGGTACCCGCTCTGCCCGGGGACGATGCACCCGACGGCCGCCGGGCACGTCGCCTACGCCTTCGCCATCAACGACCGCCGCGCCCAGCTCAACGCGATCGGCGACTTCCGCTTCACGACCGACAACTGAACCGCGTCACCGAGTGTCGGGGCGCCGCTCGGACAGCGGCGTCTCGAACGCCGCGAGCCACGTCGTCAGCAGCGACTCCAGCGCGGCTGCCTGCTCCGGCGTGAGCTGGTCGAGCAGCCGCCGCTCGTTGCGCATGTGCTCGGTGAACGCCTGGTCGATCAGCTCTTGCCCAGCGGTCGTCAGCGCCACCACCCGGCCGCGCCCGTCGGCGGCGCTGGGCCGGCGGGTCACCAGGCCGTCGCGCTCCAGGCGGTCCAGCCGTTTGGTCATCGCGCCGGTGGTGACCATGGTGAACGCCGCCAGTTCGCCGGGCGCGCGCTCGAACGGCTCACCGGCCCGGCGCAGGGCCGCGAGCACGTCGAACTCTCCCTCGCCCAGGCCGTACCGCCGGTAGACGACGCAGAGCTGCTCGGTGAGGTGGGCGCTGAGGCGGTGCAGCCGGCCGATCACACCCTGCGGCGTGACGTCGAGGTCCGGCCTCTCCCGGGCCCATTCCCGCTGGATCCGGGCCACGTGGTCGAAATGTTCGGGCACCGGGCAAGCATATACCTTCCTCGGAAGCTATATTGCCTTCCATGGAAGCTAGATTGCGGTGGGTGCTGGTCACCGCCCTCGCGCCGATCGCGTGGGGCACCACCTACTTCGTGACACACCGGTACCTGCCGGCCGGCTATCCGCTCTACGGCGCGGCGATCCGCGCCCTCCCCGCCGGGATTCTGCTGCTCCTGGTCAGCCGGCGGCTGCCGTCCGGCTCGTGGTGGTGGAAGTCGCTGGTCCTCGGCACGCTCAACATGGGCGCCTTCTTCGCCCTCGTCTATCTGGCCGCACAGACCCTGCCGACGAGCATCGCATCGACAATCATGGCGCTCTCGCCGATCGTACTCATGATGCTGGCCTGGCCCGCGCTGGCCGAAAGGCCGCAGGCGCCGCACCTGGCCGGCGCCGTGATCGGCATCGCGGGGGTCTGCCTGATGTTGTTCACCGGCCCGGTCGCGGTGAACCCGCACGGCGTGCTCGCGTCGGTCGCGGCCATGCTGATGTCGTCCTGCGGATACGTGCTCGCCAAGAAGTGGAGCGCCGGCATCGACGTGTTCTCGCTGACGTCGTGGCAGCTCGTCGCGGGTGGCCTGATGCTCGTGGCCGCCGCCGTCACGATCGAGGGCTCGCCGCCGGCTCTGGACGGGCGCGCGCTCACCGCTTTCGGGTACGTCTCCGTCGTCGCGACCGCACTGGCCTTCGCCGCGTGGTTCGCCGGTCTGCGGCACCTCAGCGCCGGAACGGTCGGCCTGATCGGACTGCTCAATCCGGTGACCGGCACGCTGCTGGGCGTCCTGGTCGCCGGCGAGACGCTGACCGTGCGGCAACTCGGCGGCCTGGCCCTGGTCCTCGCCGGCATCCTGCTCGGCCAGCGCGTCCGGCGGCGCCCGGAGATCCCGGTCGTGAGTAGGGTCTGACCATGGACGTGGTGGTGATCGGCGCCGGCATCGCCGGGCTCTCCTGCGCTCGCGCGCTGACCGGCGGCGGCGCCCGGGTACGCGTCGTCGAACGCGGCCGGGTCGTCGGCGGACGGCTGGCCAGCAAGCGCTACGACGGCCGGTACACCGACATCGGCGCCGCCTACCTGGTCGCCGACGATCCGGGCTTCGCCGAGCAGGTCGCGTCGTGGCAGTCGCGTGGCCTGGCCCGGCCGTGGACCGACACCCTGACCGTCCACCCGGGCGGCGCACCGACGACCGGGCCGATGCGCTGGGCCGCGCCCGGCGGGCTGCGATCCCTCGCCACCTCGCTCGCCGAGGGCCTCGACGTCCGCCTGTCGACGCCCGTCGACGCGGTGCCCGAGGACGCGGACGCCGTCGTGCTCGCCATGCCCGGCCCGCAGGCGCTCCGCCTGTCCCCGCCGCCGGCCGTCGCCGCCGCCGCGCGGGCACAGAACTGGCGGCCGGTGATCGCCGCCGTCCTCACCTATCCGTCCCGGGAGTGGGGTCCGTGGCACGGCGCCTTCGTCAACGACCACCCGGTGCTCGCCACGGTGTGCGACGACGGCGACCGGCGTGGCGATGGCGCTCCGGTGCTCGTCGCGCACTCGACGGCGGCGCTGGCCGGCCGGTATCTGGAGCAGCCGGAGGAGGCCGGGCCGATCCTGGCCGAGGCGGTGGGTGAGCTGCTGGGTTTGTCGGCGCGGCCACAGGTGCGGGTGCATCGCTGGACCTATGCGCAGCCGGAGGAGGGTGCCGGCCCGTACGCGGTCGACGGGCGGGTGTGGCTCTGCGGCGACGCGTTCGGGCGCCCGCGGGTGCAGACGGCCTGGCTCTCCGGTCGGGCCACGGCCCGGGCACTGCTGACCTGATCACCCCGGCCCGGTGCCGGCCTTTCCCATCAGCTTGAGTGAATCTTGCAGTCGGTGCTGGTGAGCGACGAGGCCGGGGTGATGCGGCCGCCCTCGCAGCCGCCCGGCTATCTCGGATCGTCACAGGGTGTGCCGGCATCCGGGGTAAAGCCGGCGCTCTCCGGAAAGCCGCGGACGCGGGAGGCCCCGCAGAATGCCGCACACCCCGTAGTGCTCCCCGTGGACGGTCACCCATCGTGACGCGTCCGGCTCTACCGGAAACAGTAATAGAAGTACAAGATCGGACGCTGAGCTGCGACAACGGCACCACTCATCACTGACGCGGGCGCACTCAACTGATCGCAATCGGGCGTGCCCGGACGTTCGTAACCTGGCGTCCCCGGACGTCCGCAACCGGGCGGCACCGCCGTGGGCACCCGGTGGGCACCCCGGGACCCGGAGTCTTCTCCATCTGCCGGCCGACAACGGTCGGACACAATCGGGGGAGATTCTTCAATGCGACGCGCCAAGCTGCCGACGAGTCTGACAGCTCTGACCGCCGTACTGTCCGGGGCCGCCGCGGTGCTGGCGCCCGGCACCGCCTCCGCGGCCGGCACCGCCTCCGCGGCCGGCACCGCCTCCGCGGCCGGCACCGCCTCCGCGGCCGGCACCGCCTCCGCGGCCGGCGCCGAGCTGGCGATCGCGGCCGCCGACGACAGCTACACCTCGAGCAGCCGCCCGGCCGTGGCGTTCGGCGCGGAGGACAAGCTCGCCGCCGGCAAGCTGGGCAACGACAGCAAGTCCGTGTTCCTGAAGTTCACCGTGCCGGCCGGCGCCGGCGTGACGAAGGCCCGGCTGTTCCTGCGGCCGCTGAGCACGCCGTCCGGCAAGCTCACGGTGTCGCGGATCGTGGACAACTCGTGGACCGAGGGGAAGCTGACCTCGGGCAGCGCGCCGAAGCTCGGGCTGCCGGTCGCCTCGGTGACGCCGCTGGCCGCCGACACCCGCGTCGGATTCGACCTGAGCGCCGAGGTGACCGGGCCGGGCACCTACTCGTTCGCGGTGACGTCGGCGCTGACCAACGGCGTGATCCGGTTCCAGTCGGCCGAGAACAGGGCCGGCGGCGGTCCGGAGCTGGTGATCACCACGTCGTCGAAGACCGCGCCTGGCACGCCGGCGAAGCCGAGCACGCCGGTCGCCGCGGGGGACTACCGGAACTGCGTCACCGGGGCGAAGCTCGTACCCTCCTGCGGTGTGCTCTGGGGTGGCGCGGCGGGTGGCTTCACCAGCAACCCGCGCGACACCGAGCACAGGAACTGGGAGAAGCTGAGCGGCCGCACCGCGACGATCTTCCACACCTATCACAAGGGTGACGAGGCGTTCCCGACCAAGGCCGAGATCGCGATGACGAACGACGCCGCGAACCCGCGTGTGCTGCTGCTCAACTGGAAGATCGCCTACGGTTCCAGCTGGGCCAAGGTCGCGGCGGGGGAGCAGGACAAGCGCATCGATGCGTTCGCCGCGCGCGCGAAGGCGTACGGGAAGAAGCTCTTCCTGGTTCTGCACCACGAGCCGGAGAACGACGTGAACGCCGCGACCGGCTCCGGGATGACCGCGAAGGACTACGCCGCCATGTACCGGCACACGATCGAGCGGCTGCGGGCCAAGGGCGCGTCCAACGTGGTCAACGTGCTGGCGTTCATGGGCAACGAGAAGTGGCTGGCGCAGTCGTGGTGGAAGGACCTGTACCCGGGTGACGGCGTGGTCGACTGGATCGGCCTGGACTCCTACGTCTCGGCCGAGAAGGGCTACTACCACTACGGCGACTTCGGCGACCTGCTCGACCGTGCGCCCACCGGCGGTGGCACCGGCTTCTACGACTGGGCCGTCACCAAGCACCCGGGCAAGCCGATCATGATCGCCGAGTGGGGCGCCTACCACCGGATCGGCAAGGCCACCGACAAGTCGTTCGTCTACAACGATGTGGTGTCGGAGCTGGTCAAGCGGCCCGCGATCAAGGCGATCGTGCACTTCGACACGAAGGCCGACGACGAGGGCGACCGGGACATCAGCATCGGCAGCACCCCGGCCGGCCTGGCGTCGTTCAAGAAGCTGGCGGCCAGCCCGATCTTCACGGTGAAGCTCGGCGGCTGATCCGCTGCGACAGGGTGTGCGCCGCCTCCAGCAGCAGCGTCCCCAGCTGAGCCGTGCGCTCACCGCTGAACCGTGACTCGACCCCGGTCAGGCTCAGTGCCCAGGCCGGCGCGCCGGTGCGGTCGAAGACGACCGCGCCGACGCCCCAGCTGCCGGGCACGAGCAGGCCGGGGTTCACGGCGTACCCCCGCTTGCGGGTCGACGCGATCCGCCGGGTGAGCGAAGCGGCGTCGTGACGCTCTCCGTAGGCCGCCGCCAGCTCGCCGCCGCGCTCGCCGAGGTAGGCCTCGGCGTCCGGCAGCGCGAGGTAGGCGAGGATGGCCAGGCCCGCCGACGCGACGCCGAGCGGGAACCGGATCCCCTCGTGCAACACGTGCGAGCGCAGCGGGAAGCTGCCCTCCACGCCGGCCAGGCAGACCGTCTCGGTGCCGCGCCGGGCCGAGAAGAACGCGCTCTCGCCGGTCTTCTCGGCCAGCGACCGCAGGACGTCGCGGGCCGTCGACGTCACGTCGTAGCGCTCGGCGGCGACCGAGCCGAGCAGGAACAACTCCGGTCCGAGGTACCACCGGCCGCGGCGCGCGTCCCGGTCGACGAAGCCCTCCTCGGCGAGCGCGGCGAGCACCCGCTGCGCGGTCGAGCGGGGCAGGCCGGTCGCCGCCGCGACCTCGGCGGTGGTCACGCCCTCGGAGGCGCTGGAGCCGACGCGGCGCATCACCGCTGCCATCCGGCTGACCAACTGGGTTCCCTGCATGCTCACATTATGAGCACCACATGCTCACAGCAGCCGCTGGGTGATCACAGCGAGGGTCGCCGGGATCACCCGCCTAGCCTGCCGGGCCATGAGCAAACTCGTCGACAGCGCGGCGAAAGCCGTCGCCGCCGTCGCCCGGGACGGGATGACGGTCGCCGTCGGGGGCTTCGGCCTCTGCGGCATCCCCACGTCGCTGATCATCGCCCTGCGGGACACCGGCGTCCGTGACCTGACCATCGTCAGCAACAACATGGGCGTGGACGGCAAAGGTCTCGGCCTGCTGCTGGAGAACAAGCAGGTCAGCAAGGTGCTCGCGTCCTACGTCGGCGAGAACAGGCTGTTCGCGCAGCAGTACCTCGACGGTGTGCTCGACGTCGAGTTCGTCCCGCAGGGCACGCTCGCCGAGCGGCTGCGGGCCGGTGGCGCCGGGATTCCGGCCTTCTACACGCCGACGGGCGCCGGCACGCCGATCGCCGAAGGCAAGCCGATGGCCGAGTTCGACGGGGTCCGGGCGGTGCTCGAGCGCGGCATCGTGGCTGATCTGGCCCTGGTTCGCGCGCACCTGGCCGACGGCGAGGGCAACCTGCGCTACCGGCTCACCGCCCGCAACTTCAACCCGCTCGTCGCGGCCGCCGGGCGCGTCACCATCGCCGAGGTCTCCTCCGTGACCTCGTTGGATCCGGACGACGTGCACACCCCCGGCATCTACGTGCAGCACCTGGTCCGCACCGAGATCGCGGAGAAGGACATCGAGCAGAGGACGGTGCGGGCCCGTGTGGACGCGTGACGAGATGGCGGCTATCGCCGCCGCCGAGCTGACCGACGGCCAGTACGTCAACCTGGGCATCGGCATTCCCACGCTGGTCGCCAACAACCTCCCCGCCGGGGTACGGGTGACGCTCCAGAGCGAGAACGGCATCCTCGGCATGGGGCCGTTCCCGTTCGACGGCGACGAGGACGCCGACCTGATCAACGCCGGCAAGCAGACCGTCACGCTGCTCCCCGGTGCCTCGATCTTCGATTCGGCGCAGTCGTTCGCGATGATCCGGGGCGGTCACGTGCAGACCGCGATCCTCGGCGCGCTGCAGGTCGCGGCGAACGGCGACCTGGCGAACTGGACGATCCCCGGCAAGCTGGTCAAGGGGATGGGCGGCGCGATGGACCTGGTCGCCGGCACGCCCCGGGTGATCGTGGTGACCGAGCACGTCGCCAAGGACGGCTCGCCGAAGATCGTCGACCGGTGCACGCTGCCGCTGACCGGCGCGGGCGTGGTCGACCGGATCATCTCGGATCGAGCCGTCTTCGACGTGACAGCGGACGGGCTGGTGCTCCGCCGCCTGGCCGAGGGCCAGACGGTCGAGGGCATCCGTGACCTCACCGGAGCGGAATTCACCGTCGGGTAGGGTTCGAATCGATTCGACACCCACCGACCGGGAAGGTCACCGATGCGGTTCTCCATCCGGGACATTCCGTTCAGCTGCCGGGGCTCCTGGTTCGGCATCTCGCCGGTGATCGCCGAGAACACCGTCGCCGGCGATCTGCATCTCGTGTCGCACCAGACCGGCATGCACCCGGTCCTGCGGTTCGCCCCGTCCGAGCCGGCCGCGGTGACCGCCACCCCGGCGCTGCTGAGCTGGGACGCCGGCGCCGGGCGGATCGAGCTGGCCTACCGGACGCCGGACACGGTCCGGATCCGCGGCGACGGCCTGGGGCTGCGGATCGTCGCGGCGGCGGCGACGCTGACGCCGTTCAGCGGCACGTATCTGTACCAGGATCCGGCCGACGGCTCCGCCGTCTTCACCTCCTACGAGACCGGCCGCCGATACCGGGTCACGGTGCTGTCGGGTTCCGCGAGCGTCAGTGGCGCCGAGGCGCTCGGCGAGGCGGAGCGTGCCGTGACCCTGCCGGCCGGCTCGTGGGAGGTCGCGATCGAGGAGTACGAGACGGGCCGCCCACCCTACGAGGCGACCCGGACGACCTCGGCGACGCCGGATTTCGCCGCGTTCGCCGACGCGGTGGCGCCGTGGCGCAGCCCGGAGACCCCGGCCGCCGAGCTCGCCGCCTACGTCCTGTGGTCGGCAACCGTCGCGCCGGCCGGCTTCGTCACCCGTCCGGCGGTGCTGATGAGCAAGCACTGGATGGACAAGGTGTGGAGCTGGGATCACTGCTTCAACGCCATCGCCCTCGCCGCCGGTGAGCCGGGCCTGGCCTGGGACCAGTTCCAGCTGCCGTTCGACCACCAGGACGCGTCCGGCGCGCTGCCGGACTCGATCACCCACTCCGAGGTCCTGCACAACTTCGTGAAGCCACCGATTCACGGCTGGGCCCTGCGGCGGCTGATGCCGGCCGACGACGCCGAGCGGGCCCGCGCCTACCAGCGGCTGACGCGGTGGACGCGGTTCTGGCTGGACGCGCGCCGGGCGCCCGGCGCGATCCTGCCGCACTACACGCACGGCAACGACAGCGGCTGGGACAACGCCACCACCTTCGACGGCGGCCGGGTGATCCAGAGCGCGGATCTCGCCGCCTTCCTGGTCCTGCAACTCCGGTGCCTGGCAGAGATGGGCGCCGGTGACGAGGCGGCGGAATGGGCGCGGATCGGCGACGAGATCCGCGACGCGATGATCCGGGACCTGTGGACCGGTGACCGGTTCGAGGCCCGCGACCCGCGCACCGGGGAGCGGCGCAGCAGCTCCAGCCTGCTCGACCTGATGCCGATCGTCCTCGGCGAGGAGCTGCCCGAGCCGATCGCCACGCGTCTCGCCGAGCGGATCGAGGACCATCTGACCGGGTACGGCCTGGCCACCGAGCCGCTCGACTCGCCGCACCACGCGGCCGACGGGTACTGGCGTGGCCCGATCTGGGCGCCGTCGACGGTCCTGATCGAGGACGGGCTGCGCCGCGCGGGTTTCACCGGCCTGGCCGACGAGGTCAGCCGGCAGTTCCGGGCGCTGTGCGAGCGGTCCGGGTTCGCGGAGAACTTCGACGCGCGTACCGGGGAGGGGCTGCGGGACCGGGCCTACACCTGGACGGCGAGCGGCTATCTGATCCTGGCGAGCGCCTACGAGAAGCGGCGGGCGGCCGGGCCGGTGCTGGATCGCAGGGAGATCGGCGGACGGTAGAGGCGGTGCCCCGGCGGTGCCGCGGGCGTGGCGATCCTCTCCCGCAGCAGCGCCACCGCCTGCGTACCCATCTCCTCGACCGGCACGTCGGCGGCGGTGAGCGGCGGGCGGAAGTCCTCCGCCGGCTGCCGGGCCGCGACGCCGGTGACCGCGAAGTCCCGCGGCACGACCAGGCCGGCGGCGTCGAGGGCGCGCCGGATGCCGGGCAGCGCCGCCTCGTTGACGGTGGCGATCGCGGTGACCGCCGGGTCGGTGGCGAGCAGGTTCTCCACGCAGGCCTCGCCGGCTGCCGGGTCGTCGCCGCAGCACACGTCGACGCCGGTCAGCCCGCGCTCGGTGAGCGCGGCGGTGAAGCCGGCCAGCGCGCGGCGGGCCGGGCCGTACCCGGCGGCGACCAGGTGGGCGGACCGATTGACCAGCGCGACGTGCCGGTGGCCGAGGTCGGCGAGGTGCCCGACGCAGCGGGAGATCAGCTCCTGGTAGTCGACGTCGACCCAGGCCGTGCCGGTCGGCTGCGCGGTGCGGCCGATCGTGACGAACGGCAGGCCGCTCTGCTGCAGGCGGGTCACCCGGTCGTCGTCGAGGCGGACCTCCATGAGGATCGCGCCGTCGACGCGGCGGCCGTCGACGATGCGGGTGAACGACCGCTCGTGATCGCCGCCGGAGGGTGACAGCAGCACGTCGAGATCGGCGCGGGCGGCGGCCTCGACGACGGCGGCGACGAAGCCGAGCTGCGTGCCGGTGAGCCGGTCGCCGGCCGGCGGGATGACCAGGCCCACGGTGTGGGTGCGGCCCTCGCGGAGGGCACGGGCGCTGGCGTTCGGCCGGTAGCCGGTCTCGTCGATCACGGCCTGGATGCGCCGGCGGGTCTCCTCGGCGACCGGCCGCTTGCCGCTGAGCACGTACGACACCGTGCTGCGGGAGACGCCGGCCCGGCGGGCGATCTCGCCGATGGTGTTCACGCCGCCCCGATCGTCGAATCGATTCCGGCAGCCTAGCAACGGTCCCTCGAACGGGTGACAAGGATGCGTGAGCTCAGGCCGGAGACGACGCCTGTCGATACCGCGATGACGTGCCCGATCGCCCAATGATCGGACAAATTGGAATGAATCAATGCAACTTGCAACTCTATGCAATCGACTGATTACGGTACGACACTGTGCCGCAGTGGCGAGCAGGAGGGCGATCATGAACCACGGTGAGCGGCAACTGCAGGACAGACTCGGCACCCGCGAGCGCGCCGACGCCTTCGCGGAACGGCAGACCCTGGACCACCTCAACGACGCGATGTGCCGGTTCATCAGCCGGCAGGAGATGATGTTCGTCGCCACGGCCGACCGGGGCGGCGAGTGCGACAGCACGTTCCGGGCCGGGCCGCCCGGGTTCGTCCGGGTGCTCGACGCCGAGCACGTGAGCTGGCCGGAGTACCGGGGCAACGGCGTCATGGCGAGCCTCGGCAACATCACCGAGAACGCCCATGTCGGGCTGCTCTTCCTGGACTTCCGCGACACGGTCGGGCTGCACCTCAACGGCACCGCCGAGATCGTCGAGGACCCGGAGGAGCGGCAGGACGCCCCGCCGGGACGGCGGGCCCGGCTCTGGGTCGTGGCCCGGGTGCGGGAGGCCTACATCCACTGCGCGAAACACATCCCGCAGCTGGAGAAGGTGACCGAGCGGCGTGGCCGGCCCGCCGGAAGCGACTACTTCACCGGAACGCCGAACGGGCGGTCGGCGCGAGACGCAGCCGCTCGGTCCTGACCACGCCGAACCGCGCGGGGTCCTCGACGCCGGGGCCGTCGGATCGGCTGAACCAGACGAGCGCGTGCTCACCCTCGCGGACCGGCAGCCGCGGGAAGTTGTTCTCCGCGTACTCCGTGGAGAAGACCGCCACCGCGCCGGTGAGCCGGTCGGCGACCGCGTCGTCGAACGGCCGGTCCCGGTACCAGATGGTCGCCCGCAGCGCCGGCCCCGGCCCGCCGGCGTCGCGGGCCGACCGGGGCGGCGGCACGAGAGCGCGGAGCAGCAGCACGTCGTCGGAGTCGAGCATCGTGGCGTTCGCCGCCGGCCCGTGCCGCTTCCACACCGGACCGCCGTAGAACCGCGGCAGCGCCCGCCCGCGCGCGGCCATGTCGGGGAAGCCGCGCAGCCAGACGAACATGTCCGGCCGGTCGAGGTCACGGAACTGGCCGAGCACGGCCATCCCCAGCTCCTCCTGCGACTCCACGAACGCGGCGTCGAACAGGTCGATCAGCTCGTCACGGCGGCCCGGGCGCACCGTGTACCGCCGCAGCTCCACGATCATTCGAGGATCCTCTCCAGGACGCCGGCGATCGTCTGCCGGGCCAGCACCGCCCGGAACGCGTCGGTCGCCTCGTCGTACACATCGGTCAGAACCGGCCGGATGCCGCGGCCCACCGGGCACTCGAGATTGGGCTCGGAGTGATGCAGGGCGAGCAGCGGCTCCGCCTCGACGGCCAGCCACACGTCGTGCAGCGAGATCTGCTCGGCCGGGCGGGCCAGCGCGAAACCCGCGCCGGTGCCGCGCCGGGCCGTCACCAGACCGGCTCGGCGCAGGTCACCCAGGCTGCGCCGCAGGATCACCGGGTTGGTGTTGACGCTCGCCGCGACCTCGTCGGAGGTGAGCGACGGCCGCCCACGCCGGCGGGCCAGCTCCAGCCACGCCAGCGCGTGCGCCGCGATCGTCAGCCTGCTGTTCGAAGCCATCGTAACAATGTCTATTACAGTCAGCGGGGTGGCCGCAACCCGTACCGGGCTGATCGTCGCTCGTGCTCGGCCGGGCCTGCTACGCCGGGCGTCATCTCCTCGTCGCCGCGTACCGCGGCCGTAGTAGCGGGAAAAGCCTGCGCCTGGACGACGGCGCGGGCATGGCCGGCGCGGCACCATCGGAATCCGGAAGGGCGCTGAATCTCAAGTCGGGCCCGGGGCGGCCGAATCGGCGCACGGCGTCCCGAGCCGGGCCGGCCACCGTGCGAGGAGGGGAGACCGTCGATGATCGAGGTTCGGCACGTCACGAAGCGGTACGGGCAGAAGACGGTGGTGGACGATCTGAGCTTCACCGCCCGGCCGGGGCAGGTGACGGGCTTTCTCGGGCCCAACGGCGCCGGCAAGTCCACCACCATGCGGATGATCGTCGGGCTGGACACGCCGACCTCGGGTGAGGTGCTGGTCAACGGTCGTCGCTACACCGACCACGCCGCGCCGCTGCAGGAGATCGGAGTGCTGCTCGATGCGAAAGCGGTGCATCCGGGCCGGAGCGCGGTGAACCATCTGCTCGCCCTGGCCCGCACGCACGGGATCCCGCGGCAGCGGGTGGACGAGGTCATCGAGCTGGCCGGTCTGCGCCCGGTCGCCGGCAAGCGGGTCGGCAACTTCTCCCTCGGCATGGGCCAGCGGCTCGGCATCGCCGCCGCGCTGCTCGGCGACCCGGCGGTGGTCATGCTCGACGAGCCGGTCAACGGGCTGGACCCGGAAGGCGTGCTCTGGGTGCGCAACCTGCTCGCCCGGCTGGCGGCCGAGGGCCGCACCGTCGTGCTCTCCTCCCACCTGATGAGCGAGACCTCGCTGATCGCCGACCACCTCGTGGTGATCGGCCGGGGCAGGCTGCTCGCCGACACCAGCGTGGAGAGCCTCGTCGCGAAGGCCGCCGGTGGCGGGGTGCGGGTGGGCAGCCCGGCCGCCGAGCTGCTGGGTTCGCTGCTCGCCGGTCCGGACGTCACGGTCACCGCGGCCGGTGCGGAGCAGCTGGTGGTGTCCGGTCTGACGTCCCGGCAGATCGGCCTGATCGCGGCGGAGCACGGCATCCCGCTGTTCGAGCTCACCGCGCAGACCGTCTCCCTCGAGGAGGCGTTCATGGACCTGACCCGGGAGTCCGTCGAATACACCAGCCACCTGGAGCTCGCCCGATGACGACCACCACGATCGCCCCGGCGCCCGTCCGCCCCGTCTACCGGCTGCGCTTCGGCGGGGTCCTCGCCGGTGAGTGGACGAAATTCGCCTCACTGCGCTCGACCTGGGTCACCACCGGCGTGTCAGCGGTGCTGCTGGTCGCGCTCGGCCTGCTCGCGGCCGCGGTCTCCGCCGAGGGGATGGACGCGGTGAGCGTGGCGCTGGCCGGCAGCACGCTGGCGTCGCTCGCCGTCGGTGTGCTGGGCGCCCTGCTCGGCGCGAGTGAGTACACGACGGGCATGGTCCGGGCCACGTTCGTCGCGGTTCCGGGTCGCACGCCGGTTCTCTGGGCCAAGGCGCTGGTCGCCGGCGGGATGTCGTTCGCCGTGATGACCGCCGGCGCGCTGCTGGCCTTCGTCCTCGGCAAGCCGATGCTGGACGACGGCGTGCCGGCGCTGGGGCTGGGCGACGAGGGCGTGCTGCGGGCGCTGGTCGGCGCGGGCGCCTACCTGGGCCTGGTCGCGGTGCTCGGTGTCGCGCTCGGCATGCTCCTGCGGTCGAGCGCCGCCAGCATCGCGGTGCTGGCCGGGGCCCTGCTGATCCTGCCGGGCGTGTTCATGCTGCTGCCCGGTTCGCTGCCCGACACCCTCTCGCCCTACCTTCCGAGCAACGCCGGCAGCGCGATCATGTCGCTGCACACGGCCGACGGGTCGCTCGGGCCGTGGGCGGGCCTCGCGGTCTTCGCTGGCTACGTCGTGGTCGCCCTGGGCGCCGCCGCGTACCGGCTGAAGAAGGCCGACGCCTGACCCGCTCCGACCGCTTCAGCCCTTCCGAGCAGCCGCCCTGCCCCCTTCCGACCATTTTCTCCTTCTGTTGCGGGGCAGGGGTGGCTTCAGGGCCGAGGTGAGTCGGCGGGCGAGGCGATCAGGCGCGTGGGCAGCTCGTCGTCGTCGCCGATCGGAGGGCGGCGGGACCAGCAGGGCTGGTCCTTGATCGCGTCGGTGAACAGGTTCACGCAGCGCTGACCCGGCCCGGCTCCGCACCGCCGGCAGCGCTGCGAGAGGTCGTCGGCCGCGGACGTCATGGCGGGGTCGGCGGGCATCAGCGGGCGGGCCTCAGGCTGCGCATCGACCCCCACAACCGATTTCGGTACGCGGTGGCCACCTCTACGTCGGCGTCGACCGTGGCGATGAGTTCTTTCAGCTCGGTCACCGTCGCCGCGAACACCTCGGTCGGGATGCGCCGCCCCTCGTTGTCGCGCTGCATCGGCCCGTCCGCTCGGGTCGCCGAGTAGC